>CAYJNB010000028.1:0-14644 GCA_964371205.1 uncultured Treponemataceae bacterium | reverse complement strand
TTATGTAGGTATCTAATTCCTTAACTATTTGTTTAGGTGTTAAATCTTCTAAATATGCCATTATCCTAATTCCTCTACTGTTATATGATTGTTTGTGTAAATACAAATATTACCGGCAATAGTAAGGCTACGCTCGGCAATTTCTTTTGCGCTTAAGTTTGAACTTTCTAAATATGCTAGAGCTGCAGCATACGCATAATTCCCACCTGATCCAATGGCAAGTACCTCGCCTTCTGGCTCAATCACGTCTCCTGTTCCGGAAATGAGTAAAATCTTTTTTGCATCCGCTACAAGAAGCATTGCTTCTAGATTACGAAGCATTTTGTCTGTTCTCCATTGTTTTGCAAGCTCGACTGCTGCACGGGTTAAATCCCCATTATATTCTTTTATTTTAAGCTCAAATTTATCGAATAAATTAAATGCGTCAGCTGTAGCACCTGCAAAACCGGTGAGTACCTTACCTTCATACATTAAACGCACTTTTTTTGCATTGCCTTTCATTACGGTATGCCCAAGTGTTACTTGTCCATCACCAGCCATGGCAACCTTGCCATCTTTTTTTACAGCTATAATTGTTGTACTATGAAATTTCTTTGCCATATTTTTTCCTTCTCACTTTTATTCACTATTAACACACTAGCTATGCGGGTGTGCTTGATTATATACTTCTATCAATTTTTCGGTACTCACATGTGTGTACCGTTGTGTAGTCGAAACACTTGCATGCCCAAGCATTTCTTGTACAGTACGAATATCTGCACCATTAGAAAGCATTGCCGTTGCAAAGGTATGTCGTAACGCATGAGGATTAACATGTTTACCTGTTCCCTCCACACCCGTGTATCGACTTAAAATATACCGTATACCTCGAACAGTAAGTGCTGTACCTCCAGCATTAATAAAAACCGTTTTAACAGGTCTCTCTGCCTTTAGACGCATCTGTCTTTCCTGCAGGTACGCTTTAAGAGCACTTTGTGCTTCTGGGCTCAAAAAAACATTTCGCTCTTTTGAACCCTTTCCCATTACAATTGCAGACTTTTTATCGCTTGCAATATCGCCGAGTTTTAGTGTTGCAACCTCAGAAACACGGCACCCAGTTGAATACATAAATTCAAATAATGCTGTGTCTCTAGCCTTCCATAATAAGGGTTTTTGCTCCGGCTGCTTGCACAAAGTTTCTGCTTCTTTCTCGAACAAAAAACGTGGCAGTTTTATCGGTGCTTTAAGGGTCTTAACTGAAACAGCTGGACTTATCTTTATATAATCCATACGCCGACAATACATAAAAAAACTTCGTATTGTCGAAATAAAACGGTTTATACTCGAAGCAGAAAGCTTTCTCTCAGAAAGCAATGCAACACATAAACGCAAATCGTTTGTGTTTATTATTGCTATATCGTCTTCTGCAGATTTTGCAAGCTCAGCTAATAAGTTTGCAAATGTGCGCAAGTCTCGTCGGTACGAGTCTTGCGTGTGGGGCGACAAAGAGCGAACCGCTGTGTAGGTTAAAAATTCTTGCGTAAGAGAACTTACACTACGATTCAACTACAGTCTCTCCCTCTTCTTCCTGCGTATGCAAATAATCGCAATCAGGATTTATACATGATTTATACGAACCATGCTTTTTATCGTATTTTTCGACTAAGAAACGGCCACATTTTGGACAGTCTGCATTAATCGGTTTAAAGTACGAAATAAATTCACATTCAGGATAGTTTGTACAACCATAAAACTCTCTTCCTTTTCCCTTATTTTTTCTGGCAACAATTTCTCCATCACAATCAGGCATTGGACATTTTGCAAGCGGTACCGATTTTGTATTACGGCATTCTGGGAACCCTGAACAGGCAAGAAAGTATCCAAAACGTCCAAGTTTTTTAATCATTGGTTTTCCGCAAAGCTCGCAAACCTTATCTGTTGGTTCATCCATTGAGCCTTTGATACTTTCGAGTGTTGCCATAAGTTCATCAACCCTGTCTTTAAACGGAAAATAGAATGACTTCATCATATCGGGCCACTCCATTTGATTTTCTTCTACAGAGTCAAGGTTATTTTCTATTTCTGCTGTAAAATTTTCATTTATGATTGCAGGAAATGAATCTACTAAAATGTCGCTAATTAGTTTACCTAAAATAGTCGGTACTAATTGTTTATTACTGCGGCTTACATAGTAGCGGTCGAGCAAAACCGAAATAATCGGTGCATAGGTTGAAGGACGACCAATACCCTTTTCTTCAAGTGTTTTAACAATTGAAGCATCAGTATAACGAGCAGGGCCTTGGGTAAAATGCTGTTCTGGATAAAATGTATGAGAAGCAAGTACCTCATCTACTTTTAGCGATGGTAAACCTGAGCCTCTGTCCTCTTTTGGTAATAGAGTCTTAAGAGCAGCATAAAAACCTTTTTCTACAATTTTTGATGCAGAAGCTCTAAATACAGCCTTACCTGCAGTTATATCGACACTTGTGGTACGGCTTTTTGCATTGGTCATTTGGCTAGAAACAAAACGCTCCCAAATAATTGAATACAAGCGTTGTTGATCGCGTGTTAAATACTCTTTTACCGAATCTGGTGTGTTAGCAACATAGGTTGGTCGAATAGCTTCGTGAGCATCCTGTGATTTTTTTCCAACATTATATGCTATTGCCTCTGTAGGCAAAGAATCTACATAGTTTTTAGCAATGTATTCACGCACTTCTTCGATTGCTACCGGAGAGATACGAACTGAGTCAGTACGCATATAAGTAATTAACCCAACACGTGTTTTTCCCATAGAAATACCTTCGTATAATTGTTGAGCAATCTGCATTGTCTTTCTTGATGTAAAACCAAGGCGATTTGCTGCAGTTTGCTGCAACTGAGAGGTAGTAAAAGGTGGTTTAGGGCGTACAGTTTTATCTGTTTCTTTTATAGAACTTATTTTACACTCAGAATCTTGAATCTCATCTATAATAGCAGTAACTTCTGGCTCTTTTTTTAATTCAGGTTTTTTACCTTCGTATTGCGATAGTTGTGCAGTAAATTTTGATTTACCTTTTGTAAAATCAGCATCTAAGGTCCAATATTCATCTGGAATAAAGCTTTCTACTTCTTTTTCTCTTTCGCAAATAAGTCGAAGGGCAACAGATTGTACACGCCCTGCAGAAAGGCCATTTTTAACCTTTTTCCATAAGAGAGGAGAAAGGTTATACCCAACCAATCGATCTAGTACACGACGTGCCTTTTGTGCATTTACCTTTGATTCGTCAATTTCGCTCGGATGTTGAATAGACTCTGTAATTGCCTGTGGAGTAATTTCATTAAATACAATACGTTTTATTTCTGCCTTTGTTTTGCCGCTAAAAGAATTCTTTAAATGCCAAGCAATAGCTTCTCCTTCGCGGTCATTATCACTTGCTAGCAGTATTTCATCTGCTTTTTTTGCTTCTCTTTGCAGTTCTTTAAGCACCTTTGCTCTTCCACGAACAGTGATATATTCAGGCTGAAAATTATCTTCTACATTAACAGCTAGTCGTGACTTAGGTAAGTCGATTAGATGTCCCATTGAGGCCAAAACCGAATACCCTTTTCCCAAATACTTTTCTATTGTTTTAGCCTTTGCAGGCGACTCAACAATAACAAGGGTTGAGCGTTGCTTTTTTTTAGTTGCAGATTTTTTACCAGCTTCTGCTTCTTTTCGAGCTGTTGTTTTTGGCGCTGTCTTCTTTTCTTCCATAACGCTAATCATTCCTATTATTTTCAAAATGCAGTTCACTTAATAAAACTGCTATATCTTTTGCATTTTTAATTACCTGTGCACCTTCTTCCATATACTGGCGTACAGATCTTTTTTTTGGCTTTGGTGTATCTGGATAGTTTAACGCTATCTGATGAAACACTAATTCTCGACCTTGCTCTAAGGCAAAATCTGCCGTAATAAGGGCCCCAGAACCTGAGGGCGCTTCCATAATCGTAGTTATCGGTGTTAAACCCGATACTATGCGGTTTCTTTGTGGAAACTGCCATTTTTGAGCATCCGTTTCTGGTGGATACTCGCTAAGCAAGCAGCCCTGCTCAATCACATCGCTTGCAAGAGCCTTATGTAATTGTGGTGTAATTATATCTACACTGCTTGCTAGTACTGCACATGTGCTACCCGTTGCTCCTTGAGAACTAGCTGTTAATGAGCCTTTATGCACATAGGAGTCAACCCCAATAGCCAAACCTGATACAGTTGTTATTCCCTCGTATGCAAGTTCTTTTGCAAATGTAAAAGTAGTTTGCATGCCTACACCAGTTGGTCGTCTTGTTCCTACCACCGATACTGTTTGGTTTTGCAATACATCTATATTTCCACGCCAAAAAAGCATAAAAGGTGGATCATACAACTCTTTTAGAAGTTGTGGATACACAGCATTTTCTGATGTACAAAACTGCATTTTATACATTTGCATAATGTGCATATCTCGTTCTATACGTCTTTCCAAATGTGCAATTGGCCATAGACTTGTTTTTAGTCGACGACCAACTAGTTCAGAAAGCTCTTCTATAGAAAGTAACGCAAGTCTTGCCACATTGTCAAGTTTTTTTTGCAAACTTATTTTTTCTTCATAGCGCAAAAATGATAATCTTGACAAAGCTACATTGAGCAAGTCGTTATTCATAAAGCGCTTCTAGCGCTATTTCTTTATTTACTTCGGCATCGTAGCGCACTTGTTCATTTGTTGCCGTTGCAATTATATCCTCGTAAACAGAAACTGCATTTGCAAAATCATAATTCATATAATAAGCTCGAGCTAACATAAATTTAGCTTCGTTATTTTTAGGCTCAATATCTAAGAGGTTCTCTAATAAGGGTATTGCATCTGCAGGCTTTTCTAATTCAAAAACATACAGAACAGCAAGACCGTACATTGCATTCGTATAATCGCTTTGTAATTCAATAGCTCTCTTATAAGCTTGCTCTGCAAGAGTTAAATACTCCTGCCTTTTTGAAGAATTTTCGCCAAAAAAATCCAACGAACTCTTGGCCATATGTCCAGCAGATATACCAGTATGATAATATAAATTTTGATTAGTTGGAAAATACTCTATTGCTTTTTGCAAAGATTCGAGAGCTTCATTATACATTTGTTTTTCAATATAACGTGTTGCTAACAATTTATGCCATATACCGATTTGTTCATTCGCAAGCATAACCTTTAGTACATCTTCTTCATATTTTGCTATAGCGTCTTTTAATTCATTCTCTGTAGAAGGATTTTTACCTCCCCGCTCTAACAACTGATATCTCTTTACTGATTTTGCACTTGGACCGCAACTCGAAATTAGCAAAATACACAAGGTGCATAAAAGGAAGGTTAAAAATTTAGTTTGTGTATTTTTTTTCATATTTGCTCCTCACTATTTTGACCTGTTTTTTGAGATGATCGTTTTGGAAAATAGGCACGATGATATTGTTGCAACTGGTCACTACTTACCTGCGTATAAATCTGTGTTGTAGCCAAATCTGAATGCCCCAGTAACTGCTGAACAGAACGCAAATCTGCACCGCCAGAAAGCAAATGTGTTGCAAAAGAGTGGCGTAAAGTGTGAATTTTTGCACTAATACCAGTTTTTGCCTCAATATCTTGGAATCTCTTCCAAATACCTTTTCGAGAAAGCTGCTCGCCTTTATAATTAACAAACACCGTTTTTGTTGGTTTTTGCTTTACAATTTTATATCGTTCTTCTGTTAACCATTTTTTGAGCCATAAAAGGGCTTGCCCTCCAAAGGGAACAAGCCGCTCTTTTGAGCCTTTACCAATTACAATTAGTACCTTTTCGTTAAGGTGTACATTTTCTAGTTGAAGACCTGCTACTTCGCTTACACGCAAACCACAAGAATACACCAATTCGAATAGAGCTCTGTCTCTAATTCCCAAAGAATCGCTTATATCGATACTTTGTAAAAATATTTCTACATCTTCAATCGAAAGAACGCGCGGTAATTTTCGTGGGGATTTAGGGCGTTCGATTAAGAGAAATGGATTTTCTTTCCAAATACCAATCGAAACTAAAAAATTACCAAAAGAACGCAAGGCAGATATATCTTTTGCCGAGGTTAACTCCTCTACGCCTCTTTCTTTTCGCTCCTGTAAAAATAAAAAAATATCTTTCACCTCTATATGCTCAATAGCTGTGTTCTTATCACACCACTGAACAAACGTTTGAGCAGAAACACAATACGTTTGCACACTAAGAGAAGACTTACCTTCTACCGTGAGCAAGTATGCATAAAACTGCTTAACAAGAGGTGATTCTATATTCATAGATTCTTTTCTTTATCTTCTGACCCTACCAAGCCCTTACGGAAGATAGCTGGTATTTCTAAATCGTCTGAAGTAGCAGCTCTTGACACAAATTTTGGTTGCGCTATTGGATCTTTTCTTGCCTCAGCACCTGTAGAACGAGAGAGATTTTTCCAGTCTGCTAAAGAAACTAAATCGTCTTTTTCTTCAGGTTTATTTTCTGCAACAGGTAAAGAATCTGTTTGACTTGTTCTAACCTCTGCATCAAAACCTGTAGCAATAACTGATACACATAACTCATCTTGCAAACTTGAATCGATTGCAGTTCCAGTAATAATAAGTGCATCACTATCTGCAGTTGCTGTAATTATTTTTGCTATCTCTTCTACTTCTAAAAGAGTCATAGTTTCGTCACCAGTTACGTTAATTAAAAGGTTTTTTGCGCCTTCAATACGTGAATCTTCTAGTATTGGATTGTTAATCGCTGCAGTTGCCGCATCGATTGCTCTATGTTCACCACTAGCACGAGCAAAGCCCATTATTGCATCACCCTTACCAGCCATAGTTGTCTTAACATCTGCAAAGTCAGTATTAATAATACCAGGCTTTGTAATTAAGTCTGTAATACCTTGCACACCTTTAAAAAGCACATTATCTGCAATAGAAAAAGCTTCGTTAAGTTGTGTACGGTTTGTAATTAGTTTTAATAAGTTTTGATTCGGAATTACGATAAGAGTATCTACTTCCTTATGCAACTTTTCAATGCCTGATTCGGCAAGTTGCATAGTACGTTTTCCTTCAAAGTCAAATGGTTTTGTAACAATTGCAACAGTTAAGGCACCTTGCTCCTTAGCAATACGAGCTACAACTGGGGCAGAACCTGTTCCTGTTCCGCCACCCATACCAGCGGTAATAAATACCATATTGGCACCTTTAACTGAATTTTCTATTGTGGTAGCATCTTCTAAGGCTGCTTTTTCACCCTTTTCTGGGTCTCGCCCTGCTCCCAAACCACCAGTTATTTTTTCTCCAATTGCAATCTTTTTTTCTGCAAAAGACAAGTTGAGTGCTTGCAAATCTGTGTTTATCGCAATAAAATCAACGTTAGCTAAGCCACCTTCAATCATGCGGTTCACTGCATTTGAACCACCACCACCACAACCGATTACCTTAATCTTTGTGTGATTTGTGTTTTGAACATCTGTTACGACTTCAAAATTCATCATTTAACCCCCTACATTGAGAAACTATGTTTCCCATCCCCCATAAACATCTATGTGCAATCTAAATATTGCTAAGTATTTTCCTAAGTTCTAATCTATGTACCTCATTATAGGTTAAAAAGCGCCTTTAAAAAAGCCTTTTACCTTACCCAAAAAGCCTGGTCCGCTATTTTGTGGCGGATCTACAATCTCCTGACTTCTTTGCTGTGCAGACGGCACACGTTTCTTTTGCGCATGCGACAAAATAAGTCCTGTTGCAACAGCAAATTCTGGGGTGCGGTAATCTTCGCCAATTCCCCCTAAATTTCCTGGAACACCAATGCGCACATTAGTTGTTCCAAACACATGAGAAGCAAGTTCAACAGCCCCTGGCATTAAAGCAGCGGCCCCAGTTAAAACAATATTTCCTGATAACTGTTTTGTTTTTAGTTGCAATGCAACTTTATCGCGGACAACGGTAAATATTTCTTCTACACGCGATTGAATAATCTGGCAAATCTCTTTACGTGTGATTGACTCAGGTGGACGACCTCCAACACCAGGAATTAAAACCTCCTGATATTCTTCTAATAAGTCTTCCCAACAGCAGCCAGCATTTATTTTTATACGCTCTGCTGTTTCCCAAGAAATACCTTTAACAATGGAAATATCATTAGTAACCGAAATTCCACCAAAAGGAACTGACGTTGAACAAACTGGAGCCCCTTCGCTTAAAACGATGATATCGGTAGTACCACCTCCCATGTCTATAAGAATTGAACCTAATTCCTTTTCTTCTTCAGTCATTACAGAGTAAACAGAAGACAGCCCTTTAAGCATTATATCTTCAAGAACATAACCCGCACGAGTTACACAATTTTTTACATTTTCTGTAGAAGTTAAAGACGAAGTAACAATATGAACTTCTACCTCAAGGCGTACTCCAATCATATCGCGTGGATCTTTAATTCCACTTTGTCCATCAACAATATAGTTTTGCGTTACTACATGCAATAAATGTCTATCTATTGGTATAAGAACAGCACAGGCTGCTTCTATAGCCCTATCCATATCTTCTTGAGTAATCTCGCGGTTTGTATTTTTTTTGCCAGCTACTGCTACAATACCACGCGAATTAAGGCCTTCTATTTGGGATCCACCTACAGCTGTGATACATGATTTAACATCGCGTCCGGACATGAGCTCAGCAGCTTCTATAGCGGCATTAATTGCGCGTAGGGTTGCCTCAATATTAAGGACAACCCCCTTTCTCAAGCCAGTCGAAGGACTTTGTCCAACACCAACTATTTGAAGCGTGCCGTTTTCAGTATATTCACTAATTACTGCTCTTATCTTGCTGGTCCCAATATCCAAACCAACTATCACATCACTCACTATGTTCCCCCAATCTGCCCTACCGTATATGATATGGCGCCGTAGCGTAAGTCAACTTCTCCGGTCTGTTCTCCTAACGCGTCAAGCACATCTAATGCTACTATCATATTATTTAAAGCCTCGTCATTCAAGCTACTATCGACTAAAACCCGAATTTTTGAACGCATCGGATATAATATTAAATCGTAATCACCATACTCTTTTGCTGCAATACAAATTTCAGAAATGAGCGGTAGATATTCAGGTCTCTCAATCTGAATTTCTGCTAGCCGCTCCATAAGAGGACGAAGTTTTGAATGAAGACGCATTCCAGCTCTTGGCTGGTCAAAGGTCAAACCGCTAATTACCGGTAAGCTCTCTTCTGGCACTCCTTCATCTATTCTAAATAATACACCATTTTTATCTATTTGAATAGGTACTGTCTTACCATTTATAACAGAAAGTGCAACTGCAGAGGGAATTCTTTCGGTTACAGTTATTAATACCTGTGCAGGGAATTTTTTTTCTACTATAACATTTTCTACCAATGGATTCATACTAAGTACATCTGCAATAGGAGCTGTATTTATACTTATCCAATTTTTATCAGATGGTATTCCAATTATGCTCAGCAATTCCGTAGATTGTAATTTGTGTAGACCTCTAAATTGAATTTTTGCTGGAACAGCACAGGGTAAAACAATAAAGTATACTACAGCCTGAATGCACACAATAAGTGCAAGCAAAACTAATGCTACCTTTAACAACTTAAATTTATTTACCGGCTTTTTTACCTCAGAAATATACTCTGTGTTTTTACCAACTATAAAACTATCACTCATCTCCCACTCCCTGCTGCGAATTCCAATATGTTACATTTGCAATCAAAGCACAAAAACAAAAACTTGCTATTAAAGAACTTCCTCCCGCCGAAAAAAACGGTAAAGGAATTCCAGTTGCTGGAAAAATTCCAGTAATTACACCACAATTCATTATCGACTGAAAAAATATTGCTGCAGTTGCTCCAAAAGCAACCAAACTTCTAAATCGATCTTTACATTCTAAGGCTGACTGCACTCCACACCATGCGAAGTACAATAACACAGCGAAATAACAAATCATCCCAACAAACCCCATTTCTTCCATCCATCCAGTTAAAACAAAGTCACTTTGCACTTCTGGAATAGCAGAAAAGAATCGTTCTGGAATACCCGAATCCTGCCCAAAAAAACCACCTGCAGTAACCGCAGCTTTAGCTTTTATAGCTTGAAACCCATTACCATACGGATCAGATTCAGGGCGTAAAAAAGAAATAACACGACGTATACGATATTCTTCGGTAAAAATAAAGCAAAACGCAAGACTTACAAGTAAAAATGCTATAGAAATAAACCAACGCATTTTTACGCCTGCAATAAAAAACATAAATAAACCTAAAAGCAATATAAATGCAGAAGTAGAAAAGTCATTTTGTAAATACACAGCAAAAACAAATAAAACTAAAAAAAGAACTGCCCGCCCAATAGATTCATATAAATCATTTATACAGTCGTGTTTCTTAGCAAATAAATTAGCTAAAAAAATCACTAGCCTTACTTTTGGAAATTGAGACGGCTGAAAACTAAAACCACCCCAATCAATCCAACGACGAGCCCCATTTCTTTCTGCACCTATTGCAAATGCAAGTATGCACAAAAGCAAAGAACCAAACACTAGATAAGGTAAAATTTTTCTAATTACATCCAAATTTAAAAAAGTTATAAAAATTAACAAACCAAAACCCAACAATGAATACAAAACCTGTCGTTTTACAAAATAAATCGAATCTTGAAACAAATTTTGAGCTGAGTTACCAGAGGTTATATACAAAGTTACCATTCCAAGACCCCATAAAAGGACAATAGAAACAATAATTCCAATGTTCATTTTTTTGTCAGTTATAACTCTTTCTGCAGAAATAGGAAAAGCGCTCATACTACACAGTCTCCATACAAGCATCTGAAACTTGAGCGCACAAGGCCTCGCTAACTCGCCACAAAGCCATACCCTTAGATGCTTTAAGAAATACTATGTCGCCTTTTTGAGCTATAGAGGTTATTTTACTTTTTACAGCTTCTATATCATCTGACCAAAACGCACTCTCGAGCGATTTAGATTCTTTCTTTGATTGAAGATAAGCCTTATACGCATAGCGAGATTCACCACCAAAAAATACTGCATAATCTGCCTTACAATTTGAAGCAAACTCACCAATTTCTTCGTGTAGCTCTTTACTATACTCACCTAATTCAAGCATATCGCCAAGTACAAATATTTTCTTACCCTTGCACGTAATATCTTTACAAAACGCTAGAATAGTTTTTGCAGAATCAGGGTTTGCATTATAACAATCTTGCACAATTGTTATCTCTGAGCGTATAATTTGCCCGCGCCCAAAAAGAGGCTCTACACCTTCTAAACCCTTTTGTATTTCCTTAGGTATTAACCCAAGATGCTCAGCAACTGATATAGCCGCACATGCATTTACTAGATTATGAGAACCGATAAGCGGGAACCGTATTCGTACCCCCCCGTACGTAAATACGGTTCCATCTAAGCCGCTTTCGGTTACATTGCTAATATGAGTACAACCATTTACACCAAAACGCACGACAGAACCTGAGACATCCTTTTCTAAAAAATCTACATACTCATCATCTGCAGGAATAAAAGCAGCATTTTTCTTACCAAAATGCATAAAAACAGCCTTTTTTTCCTGTGCTATTTCAGCTTTACTGCCGATAATACCGATATGGGCAGTACCAATGTTTGTAATAACCGCAAGGTCAGGAAAAAGAACAGTTGCAAGTTCTGCCATCTCCCCTTTGCGATTCATCCCCATTTCAAAAATACCTACCTGATGATCTTCGCGTATTTTAAAAACTTCTAACGGTAATCCCGTTTCAGAATTATAATTTCCTTCATTCATTACTACTGAATATTTTTGAACTAATACAGCTCCAATTAATTCTTTTACTGTTGTCTTACCAGCAGAACCAGTTACACCTATCTTAATTAAAGAAGGGAATTGTCGCACATAGGCTGCAGCTGCTTTTTGTAATGCATACATAGTATGTTCAACAACAATGAGAATAGTACCTACTTTTAACTGTAATGAATCATAGTGTTGCTTATTTGCGATATATTCGCTACGAGCTATAAAAACAACACTTGCACCCTTTTCAATAGCCTGAGGAATATAAGCATGTCCGTTTTGCTGAGTGCCTAATAGCGGAACAAACAAAGAACCTTCTTGCACAGAACGACTGTCAATAGTTACCGATGTAAATGAGCCTAATGCTATTTGAGCAGAAGAAGCTAATGCTACACCATCTACAGATGCAATGAGATGATTAATTTTTAATAAGCTAACTGGAGCGTTATGCATTATTTTTTTACCTCTATCCGCATTATTTCTTCTGGTTTTGCCTTACGCATACCCAGTGTTGTTTCTGCTAATTCCCCTATACGTTCAGGGTTTGACAGAATACTTATATTAGTAATAAGCCTATTATTTGACTCAATTAGTTCATATTGCTTTGCATGAAGCGACTTAACTTCTTTTTGCAAAAAGATATATTGCTTCGACTGAAAACTACTAAAAAAAAGCAACACAGGAATAAAAACTGCTAACAGCAACACACCGGTATTAACTAGTACATTTTTACTCTTCATTTTTACTCCTTATCTTTCGTACCACACGCAAACGTGCACTTCGCGAAGGTGAATTATTTTTTAACTCTTCTTCGCTTGCAGAAATTGGTTTTCGTGTAATTAACTCTACCCTATCCCTATTTTTGCAAATACATCGTGCCTGCTCAGGAGGACAAATACATTCTTTTGCCGCATCCCTAAAAAAATTTTTTACTATCTTATCTTCCAGTGAATGAAAGGTTATTACACCCATTTTTCCACCCACTTCTAATACGTCGAGAGCATTTTCTAACACACGCTCTAAACGTTCAAATTCCTTATTAACTTCAATACGCAATGCTTGAAACGTCTTCGTCGCAGGGTGGATTTTCCCTCTGCGATATGCTTGAGGCACAGCTCTCCATACAAGATCTGCTAGAGCCTTAGCCGTAACAATACGACTCTGTTGTCTTTCTTGCACAATAGCACGCGCTATTCGCCTGCTATATCGTTCTTCTGCATAATAAAACAACATATCTGCTAATTCAGCCTCAGTAGCTGTATTAACAATATCGGCAGCATTTTGCTGCGACTGAGGATTTAATCGCATATCCAGTGATTCATCACGTTTAAACGAAAAACCCCTATCCGATAATTCATAATGAAAAATCGATATTCCCAAATCAAAGAGCACAATATTAGGGCGCGGAATATCGGATGGATAGGAAGCATAAAAATCATCAAACCATCCAGAAAAAAACGCCATTCGATCCCCAAAACAAGATAAACGCTCGCGCGCTCTTTTTTGAATATTAGGATCGGCATCCAAACCTATAACAGACAGGTTAGGATACGTCTGTAAAAACGCTTCGGAATGACCACCCTCTCCCAAGGTTGAATCAACCATAAAAGCACTATTTTCGTACTTTTCACCGTTTACTGTTAAAAAATCTAGGCACTCTTGTAACAGTACCGATGTATGTACATACATATTGCAACCTCATTAAAAGCGACTATTGAAAAACATTAATTTTTCAAATACCTAAAAACAAATATCTGCTAAGCCTTCGGCTGCCTCACGGAAAGAAGCCTCTGTTTCTTCTAGATAAGAACGATAAGAAGCAGAATCCCATAATTCCACATACTTATTTACACCTAGAATTACACAATCTTTTGTAAGATTTGCATACTCTCTTAAACTTTGGGGAACATTTAAACGTCCGCTTTTATCCAACTCAACTTCTTGCGCTGGACCAACAATACGACGTAACACTAAACGATTTTGAGCATTAAAAGGAGAGGCTGATTCCATAAGTTTTTCTGATAGATTCTTCCACTCTTCTGGTGGAAAAATCCACACACAGCGGTCTAGGGATTGAGTAACAATAAGCACATTGCTTTTTAATTCGCTACGCAATCTGGTTGGGAAAATTATTCTGCCTTTATCATCTAAAGTGTTCCGGTATTCACCGGTTAATAACTCCATACCACTTCTACCTACTTTCCTCTACTTTTTACCACTAATTCCCACTTACATACATTTTAACCAGGAATTTAAGATTGTCAATGCTTTAAAAGTAAAAAATAGAAACTTAACTAAAACTGATTTACATTTTATACACACAGGTGTATAGTATACACATATGATTAATACATATAATGAAACCACGCTACATAAAACCTTAAAAGAACTGTATGCTTGTACATATAAAGGTAGATCAGAAGAATAGATAAAAAATCATATTTGTGATATTGTTTGTAATACGCATATAATCGAAATTCAAACATCCAATCTTGCTGCGTTACGTATAAAACTTGCATCTCTACTTGAATATGCAAAAAATAACAAAATCAAAATTATAGTAGTTTTTCCAATTGCTACAAAAACGACTATAATCACAGAAGATAAAAAAGGGAAAATAATAAGCAAACGCAAAAGCCCAAAGAAAAAAGGCTTATTGTCAGTTTACAAAGAACTTACAGGAATTTTTGAGATATTAACCAATCCAAATTTTATATTGGAAGTATTACTAATTGAGCAAATTGAGATGAGGTTAAAAACTAGTAAGCCTGTTCAAACACCCAACAAAACGCGAAGATGGAAAAAAGACTGGATAAAAATAGATA
>CAYJNB010000027.1:0-15227 GCA_964371205.1 uncultured Treponemataceae bacterium | reverse complement strand
CAAGAAATTGCAGCTCGCTCCTCTCTTGCACTTGGTACTCTTTACCGTGAACAGGGTGAATTTAAACAGGCTGCAGCTGTTCTCTTAGAAGCCGGTGAATTATATTCCTCTATAAATAAGGAATTAACCGCTCAATCGCTCTATGGAGCTGCCGAATCTTTTGATAGACTCGCCTTATTTGCCGATGTAAGATCGGTATACAATACTATGCTCAAAACTGTTCCCGACTCGGTGTGGACAGAACGAACAAAACAATTACTGGGAGAATAGCTTGAAAACACTTTTATTACATTCTAAAAAGACACTTTTAACTGTTATATGTTTACTGACTCTATGCAGTGGCACAAATCTACTGGCGCAAGAAACACAAACCGAAGACGATCGCATTGTGTTACCCGACTTGCAAACCGCTGTTGATGGTACAACAGTCAATGTGGTTGAACAAGCTCTCCCCGATTTTAGCGAGGTATTACCACCAAATGCTCCTTCTCTATTTGATACTCCGCCGCTGTCAGTACCGACAAACGAAGAAGAGCCGGTAATAGAATATGTTCCGCAAGACAAAGAGATTTTTTCTACTATGCTGGTTGGGGCAGGCTATAAAAATTATTTTATAGGCGATTTACAGATTCAAGGTGTAGAGACAGAAAATCCCTTTACCTTGGCTTTTTTTCATGAAACAATAAATGGTTATGGGCGTCATAGTGCAGCAGATGGCTTTTTTAATACAGAAACTGAAATCTCCGGTTTTATTGGAACAGACACCTATGACATAAGCGATTCAGCAAACTTTGCTGCAAGCGGATTATTTAGCACAACTACTGTTGGTATGCAAAATCAAAGTGATTTTTTCTATAGCTCAACAGTGCAAGACGCCAACATTTCTGCAGATTATGTAAGAACCTTTGGCTCAAAGCATATTAAGGCCGGTTTTGATGCCTCGTATACAAAT
The DNA here is from genome assembly GCA_964371205.1 of uncultured Treponemataceae bacterium. GTDB lineage: Bacteria > Spirochaetota > Spirochaetia > Treponematales > Treponemataceae > CAYJNB01. The sequence continues at coordinate 14,275 of CAYJNB010000027.1, read as the reverse complement.
AGATTTTTAGGAACAGTGAATTCTGCAATCTCTGCAGTAGGGAGCGATTTTGACTCCGTTAATACCGTTATAAGCCCGTATTTTGAGTTTGGTTTTTTTAGTATTACGCCTCTTGTAACCGCAGAGTATACCGCCTTTTGGCTTGATACACAGCAAATAGACTTATATCATCGTGGGGAACTTACCCTCGGTTCAATGGAAACGTTTAACTTACTTAATAGTTATTTGGACAAAAGACAATCCCCCCGTGCTCCGGCTTTTAGCGATTCGCCGGTTAATCATGTTCTAAGAAATACTACAATGCCGGGAACTATATTTGATACTTTACCATTTACATTTGGAGCAAGTGTTTCGGCGGTTATTTCTTCAACAGATTCCATTATTGTTCCCTTTAGTCTTGGTGTTGCTCTTTACGGAGATGGCGGAGATGGGCTTGTTAAGATTGAAGGTGGTTTAAAATCACACTACACCGATTCTTCCGAACTGTATCATAATCACTTATACACGACTTTTATGCAAGAACCAAACGAGCAAAGCGATTGGTATGCCTCGTTACTACTCACTGTATCAAACGATGTGTTAGACGATAGCGAACTGCATTATGGAACGGAACTTGATTTTTCTAAAACCGCTTTTGGGAATGGAACCTTGTTTCCCGACTATGAATCATATAATGCAAATAGTGGTTTTTACGCTTTAACGGTGCAAGACAGAACGCTATTTAATACTGATATTTTTGCAGGTTTACAGATGGAACATTTTAGTGTTATACTTGGCTTTGAATCGCAATGGATAGACAAAGATGCAACAATTGCGGAGCATGCAATTGCAAGCGACCTTTCGTTTTATACAGCAAATCAAGATTATCGCGTTGCATTTGACACTGCCTTTGATATAACCGGAGATACAACCCCAAATATCGGTGTTGCCGGTTTTGCTCAAGTAAGCGATTCTGTCTTGCTTTCTCTTGAGTTTTTTGATGTAATAAAGCTCTTTAGTGCAAAAGATAGAGTTCTTGTTGGACCATATATTGAACGATCTGGCGGGGTTGATTTTAAAGTAACAATGAATTTTTAACTTGCAGTATTTGCAAATAGTGTAAAAATTATAGAGGAGAATATAATGTTTGATGTAATTAGAAGTGGTGGGTTACTCATGGTTCCCATCTTTTTATGTGCAGTGTATGCAACATTTATAATTATAGAGCGTGTTTTGTATTTTTCTGCAATGAAAAAACAAAATGTACAATTGCTAAAGGATTTAGAAAGCTGTATTGCAGACAGAGATTTTGAAAAAGCAGCTATACTCTGCGATGACGCCGGAACACCGGCTGCAAAGCTTATTCAAAAAGCGATTGTATTTCGCAATTATCCGGATAAAGATGTGCGAGACGCGGTAGAAAGCGAGGCGAATCGTCAAATCCCAAATCTAGAAAAATTTTTAACCTCTTTGGGAACTATTGCAAATATCTCGACTCTTTTGGGTCTTTTGGGAACTGTTACCGGTAATATTCAAGCATTTGGTGTTTTGGGCGAAGCCGGTACTATGGGGAACCCTGCCTTACTTGCCGGCTCCATTGCACAAGCTCTTGTTACAACTGCTGCAGGATTATTTGTATCGATTCCGGCGGTTATTTTTTACAACCACTTTGTAAGTCGTGTAAACCGACATATTGCAGATATGGAATCAACTGTAAGCGACATGATGATTCGTCTGAGTGCACGAGATAAATTCTTATGAAATTAAAAAAACGAAGTGGGATGGGGCGTGCAAACGTTGACCTAATCCCAATGATTGACGTAGTTTTTCAGCTCATTCTCTTTTTCTTGGTTTCTACTACCTTTGCGCTACTTCCGGCGATTACTCTCGATTTACCAGAGTCCGAAACCTCTGATGCAGCAGAAACTTCTCCCATAATTCTAACAGTCCAAAAAGATGGAAGTATGTGGCTTAACCAAGATTCAGTTACACTCGAAACCTTGGAAAGTGCGCTCAGATCTTATCCGGTAGAAGCCGAGAAACGAGAAACACATCCGGTAAATCTAGAAGCAGACGAGGATGTTACTAACGGAACCATTGTACGAATTCTAGATGCACTTCGCAGAACAGGGTTTGCCGCAGTTAACCTAAGAACAAGTGCGGTACAGTACTAGCGCTTGTACATAAGGATTTGTCGGTATGGTGAGTACAAAAAAAACGCAAAATTATAGTCTTACTCTTACGCTAATTTTATGGCTTACTGCTACCTTAATTGTTTTTTTTGCGCCCATGCAAGAAACAGAAAAAGTGCGCACAATGCAAGTATCTCTTTCTTTATCGCAAGAAGCAAGCCCTGCAAGTTCGTCGGCTCAATCAAGCGAATCTATTGAAGTAACTGAAGCTACCGAAAATGTTGCAGTTACTGAAGTAAGTAAAATAGTTGAAAGCCCTGCACCACGTGTTGAACGCGCACAACCGACTCCGCAAACTACACCGAGACAAAGCTCTTCAAGTCCGGCTCCTTCTGCACCAGCGCCGGCTCCGCAAGTACTTGCTCCTGATTTAACTTCAATCGATATTGGTGGTAGCGTTGCACAAAGTACCTCAAGCAGTTCCGGAACACGCCAAGTTGAGTGGCCAGACGAAAATGAATTTGTAACACAAACTTCTGAGCGTTCTGCAACTGCACGTTCAGAGCCTACACCTACTCAGTCTTCATCTCAAAGTAGTCAAAGTGCGTCTTCTGCAACCCTCTCACAATTTGAAGGAACAGCAGGGCAGTCTGCGCAAGTAGCCGACAGTGGCGCATCTGCAGTAAGCGATGGTAGAACAGCCCAAAGTAGCAGTACTAGTGAGTCGCAAACAGCAAGTTCACAAACAGCGAGTGCTCTCGGCCGAATTGAAGGGCGAATACAAGATTCCTCTTTCTCTCAATCGAGTAGTACTTCATCAGATATTAGTTATAATACGCTCGTTCGGGCTGCAGAGAATGCTCAATCAGATGGTATTAGCATAGAAATGCGAGATGGTACAATGCGCCGTCTTATTGAACCAAAAGATCCAAGTATTGTGCTTTCTGCTCAAAGCGAAGCACTTATTGATAGTTCAAAACTCCTGCGTATTCAATTTACCGTACTGGCTTCGGGTAACGTTTCACCTTCAAGTGTAAGCTTTAGTCCGGCGGGCTTAATTCCGCCCGCAGTGCAAGAAGAAATTCGCTCTCAAATTGCACAATGGCGCTTTGAATCGGCCCAAGGTAATGGACAGGCAGCCTTTCAATATAGTATAAATAAAGGATGAAAGATTCTATTTCGGCTATAGCCTTTGATATTGACGGAACCTTATATCCTAACTGGAGGTTAAACCTTCGTATTATTCCTTATTTTCTAAAAAATCTCAGATTCTTTTTGCAGTACGCAAAAGTACGCAAGGTGCTTCATCACACAGCTCCTTTACCTGATTTTTTTGAGTATCAAGGCCGCTTGCTAGCTGAACTTTTAAAAATTTCTGTAGAAGAGGCAAAAGAGCAAATAAATACAAAAATTTATAAGGGCCTAGAACCTTATTTTGAAGTAATAAAGCCATATCCGCATATCAAAGAAACATTCGAAAAATGTAAAGCAGCTGGATTAAAGGTTGCTATACTTTCGGACTTTCCTCCTGAACAAAAAAAAGACATTTGGGGATGTAGAGATTTGTGCGATACTGTTCTTGGTTCAGAAGAATGTGGAGCTCTTAAACCTTCAAAGTATACTTTTGGGCAATTAGCTCAAAGCCTTGATACTCCTCTCGAAAAGATTCTCTATGTTGGTAACAGCATTTCTGCTGATGTTCGTGGAGCACGAGATGCAGGAATGAAGACAGCTTATATTATGCCATTTTGGCGAAGAATTTTACGTTTACCTCTTAAGGAAGCAGATATTTCTTTTAAAAGCTATCGCCAATTACAGAAAATTGTGTTACAATAAGACTATATATAAACATTAGGGCAGGGTGGGCCATGATATTTACGCTAGGAAACATACTTACATTTGTAGTATTGCTTGGAGTTATTCTTGTTTTTAGACAGTTAGACAGCAAGAATAGATCCTTAGAAAAAGTAAAAAAGTTTTCAGATATAATAAAAAAAGAACTCGACGAATATTTTGACAAGCGCAGTACCGCATTGCGTGATGCTTCTTTAGATTTGGAGGCAAAGCAAACAAAGGCTATAGCAACAGTAAAACGACTCGACTCCCAACGTGCTGCATTTGCAGAGAGCGATGTTGCAATAAGCGAAAAACTTGATGCTCTTACAAAAATAGAAACACGCATTAAAGCCTATGACGAAACAATTGAACAATTAATGGATATGACAGAACGTGCAGACGAAAACTTACGTCGAATTTCATCAGAATCTGCACGTCTTGCAAAGGCAGAAAAAAAAGTAACCGACTTTAACGAAAAGCTACAGGATCTATCAACTAGAATTCCACAACTTACAGATGAATTCTCTAAGCAGAATTATCAGCAAATGCAAGATTTTGGTAATACATTTATCTCAAATTTCCAGCAAAAGGTTGTTGATCTTGAATCTCGATTTGACTCAAACAATGATAGAACTGCCGATTTATTGGGAGAACTAGAATCAAGTATTCAATCTGCATTTGAGGCTGCTGCTATTAAAGCAAAAGATATAGAAGATTCAGCATTTTCTACATTGCATACCGATATTACCGACCGTTTCGAAAAGCTTCGAACTCAATACGAAACAACACTTCGTCGCGTACAAGATGAATTTGAAAAACAAATTGAACAAAGTCTTTCTATTCGCTCAGAGACGTTTGAGCAAGTACAGCTGGATATTAAGACAGAAACAGACTATATCCGTCAGCAATTAGAAGCTAAGGTCGAAGATTTTAAAGACACCATCCAAACACATCTTTCTAAGGTGGAACAAGATAGTACTCAAATGCAGAGTTTAATTGAGCAAAATTCTGAGCTAGCAGATAGGTTTGAACAAAATATTCAAACTAGATTTATGCAAGTTGAGTACGATGCAGATCAACGCTTTTCGTCGTTAGAAGAAAAACATGTAGAACGTTCAGAAAAACTTATAGAAAAGTGGGAGAACTACGTACAAGAAATCGATCAGCAAATGAACTTGTCTCGTAACGAAATCGTAGACGAGGTTGTAAAAGAAAAAGAACATATTTACACTGATGCTCAAAAGCAATACGAAACATTTAAGAATGAGCTTGATTCGCGCTACGACTCTATGGTTAGCGAACTAAATACTAGTATGAGCGAGCTAGTTCAAACAATAGAAAAACAAATATCTGATCTTACTGGTAACTCCGAAGAAACCACCAGCACGGTGCTTGCAAAGTTACAAGCAGATAGCGAACACTTTGCAAAAATTGCAAATGACTTTGAGTTAAATGCAACATCTTTTGAAGATAAGGTCGAAAGTCGTTTTTCTTCACTTGAGCAAAACAACAATGCTTCTTTTGAACAACTACAGGCTCGTTTTACAGAAAAATTAGCACATGTTTCCGATATGGTAGAAACAGGTTCTTCGCAGCTTGCAGACTCTATCGAAACACGTTTAACTGCTTTCGATGGTAAGAATAAAGAGTCAGTTGAGTTAACTCAAACAAAAATTGACGCAAAGCTTGCAGAAATCTCTACGAGACTCGATACTTATTCAGCTGATATTGAAGAAAAGATTTCTCAATCATACCTGGCAGCATCTGGAAGTATCGAAAAACTACAGCAGGGTGCATTTGGCGAAATAGAAAAACATTTTGATGCATACAAAAGCGAAATGTTGTACCGTTTCGAAAGAATAGAAAAAACAGCATCAGATATCGATTTACTTGATGCTCATTTACATGAGGCTGTAGAACAAACAAAAGCAAATGTTCTATCAAATTTTGAAGGCTTTACAAAGGATCAGGAGAAGCGAAACGAGCTATACGAACAATCTGTTTCTGATAAGTCAAAAAAGATTGAGCAGTATATGCAGTCTATAGAAAAAGAACTTAACGAATTAAAGTCTCGAGCATACGACAATGTTTCGGAAAAGCTCAATGTTTTTGAAGAAGACTTCTTTGCAGATTTAAATAAGCGTAGCGATATTATAAATTCTTCTTTTATTCAGTGGAGAGCCGATATAGAAAGTCAACTAACTGCACTGGCTGCAAACTCAGAGGATGAACGGCGTGCAGTAGAGGTTCGTTATACTGATGAACTTAAAAACTATTATGTAGTACTAAACAACAATATGCGCGACCAGGTATCTCGACTCGAAGAAGCTCTAAAAAAGAGTGAACAAGATAGCTTACAGCGTATTGTTTCTACAGAAGGGACTGTTTCTGAGTACATTGAAGAAGCGCGCAATGCACTTACTCGTGCAAAAAAATCTTCAGAAGAGTTTTTACAGCGCGAGATGGATAATTATAATAGTGATGTACAAGAACAGTTTAAAAAACGCCAAGAAGAAATTGCTGCTCACATTGAGGAGCTTGCCTTGTCTACCGCAACTGCTCGAGACAATGCAAATGTTACCATTGAATCTGTGCGCGATGACTTGAGTTTATGGCTAGAAAGAGTAAATCAACAATTTGAAGAATCTAAGAATGATTTTGGCGATAAAATTGAACACTTAAAGTCTACATCGCAAAATATGCTTTCTCATGTTGCCGAGTCTTTTAAAGCTGATACAGAAAACTATGCACAAACTACTCGCGAAGAGAGAAGTAAGGTTATTGCCGAATTAGATACTTTGCGACAGAGTATGGACCAAACACTTAAGACTTTTGAACAAAGAAGTGAAGATACAGTAAAAGAGTTTAATGCTTCTTACGAAACAATGCTCGAAGAAACGCAACGACGGATTAGAGAACAAAATGTTGAAGCAAGCGAAAAATTGCGTTCTCTAAAGGATATGGCTCAAGAGATTAACGAAAAGAACGAAGAAGCTCGCCAAAAAATGGTTATTAAGATGCAAACAGATAGTAATAATCTACAGATGGCCATGGATACTATTGATGAGCGTCTTAAGAGTTTTACTGCTCAAACACAGTTGTTTGAACGTGCAGATAGCTTAAAAAAACACTTGGAAGAGCAGATTGCTGCGCTTAGAAACGATACATCTGTAATTGATTCATACCGTCAGTCTGCAGCAGAAATAGAAGAACAGTTTGCAAAAATAAGACGGCTCGACGAGGAACTAGCTCAAAAATTGTCTCGTGTGCTTGCCGATAAAAAACAGATTGAGGCAATCGAGGCCGACTTTACAAATTTAATGACACTTTCTGAGAATATAGATCAAAAAGTTACAGAGCTTAAATCTTCGGGAGACGACTTGCAGCGCATCCAACTTGAGATACGTCGCTTCCAAGAAAATGTAACAGAAGTTAGTGCTCGCTATGATCGTCTTGAGAAAAAGCAAGATATTCTAGATAGAACTATTTCTGATGTAGATAAAACTTTTGAGTCGTTAACAGAGCTTGAGAATCGTATCGATACTTGTACGCATCAAACAGATGCTATCCCTAATAGGCTTTTAGAGATAAATGGAGCCATTGATAGAATACTAGAAAATAGTGGTTCTATAAATGATGCTGTTGCTAAACTCGATTCGCTTGAAGGCGTATTATCTGAAGCGAGCACTAAGATGGATTCACTTATGAAGTCTCGTGAGTGGCTTGCTCAAACAGAAACTCGCTTAGAAGAAATAAATCGTCAAGCTCAGTCTCAAGTTAAGATATTTGGCGATTTAATGAAAAAAGGTGGGGTGCAAAAAGATGAGGGAGCTCCACCACTGAGCGTGCGTGATACTGCAATAAAGCTTGCCCATCAAGGATGGAAAGTAGATGAAATTGCCCGTGCAACAGGCCTTTCTCGCGGAGAAGTTGAATTGATTTTAGAGTTAGGTACAGGAGATTAGAATGTCTTTAAGCTGTTTGTGTAAGTAAACAAACTACCCAAACGGCAACAGCATTCGACTCTCCCACGTCCGACAGACCTTCTCCTGTTTTTGCTTTTACGAACACTTGTTCTTTTGTTATATTGAGTGCTTGTGCAATACTGTTCCTTACTTCATCTCTAAAGGGAAGAAACTTTGGCTTTTCTAGGGCGATAACACAATCAATATTTTCTATACTCCAACCACTTTGTTGTGCCTTTACCCAAGCTGCTTGTAAGAGCTTTGCAGAATCAGCACCCTTCCATTGAGGATCGCTTGGTGGAAAAAACTCTCCAATATCTCCTAGACCACTTGCTCCTAATAAAGCATCAGTTATAGCATGAAAGAGGGCATCCCCATCTGAATGTCCGAGGCATCCTTTTTCGAATGGAATTTCTATACCGCCTAAGATAAGTTTTCTGCCTTCTGTTAATCGATGTAAATCGTAACCTAAACCAACTCGTATCATACATATTTCCTATTCACATAAATCAGTTTTAAAGGTAATTTTCTTATTAGAAAATTCTCCCTTACTAATATAGACATCCCCAATATAACCTGCCCATATTTCAGTATCATCGGTGTAAACCTTATTATCTGTACTTGCTAGTTTATGAGCACGTAGTATATCGGAAAAAATAAAGCTTTGTGGTGTTTGTACAGCATACAGTGTTTCTCTGTTAATATGCGAAATTATCTTTCCTGTTTTATCAACTTGTTTACATGTATCTACAGTTGGTATTGCTGGGCATGCGGCTCCATGTAATGCAGTTAGACGTGCAGTATCTAATATAGTTTGTTCAGTTACCCATGGGCGTGCTCCATCATGTATCATAACTCCAGTAAATACATAATTTTTTGAGTCTTTTGAATTTTGTAATTTCTTTTCTGTTTGTAGGTGCTCTAAAAAAAGAAGTCCCTTAAAAACCGACTCTTGTCTCGTGTTTCCACCTTCGATAAAATATAGTGGTATATTCTTTTCTTTTGCAAGGTTTTTAGCATCTTCAACTGCTTGTTCTGCAATTTTTTCCTCGCCCTTAGGTATAGTTATTATGCATGTTGTAAATAAATTAGTTTTAAGAAAAGTAGTAAGAGAACAAGAAAGAACTGTTTGTTCTTCGTCTTGCAAAGGTAGGTATTCTTTTTTTTTACCAAACCGACTCGATGAGCCGGCTGCGGTTAAAATTAGTGCGAAATGCATAGGTAGTATCTATTCGTCGCTATCGTCCATATCTTCAGATTCATCGGTAAAATCAATTATATCGTCGTCTTCTTCATCTACATGAGGTTTAGAGACTGTTTTTTTAGAATCTGTTTCTGAGCCGACGGGTTCAAGTTTTGAGTGAATAAGAGCTTCAACTTCTGATGCAGGTTTGTCGAGTGAATAGGTAATTTCGTCTTCAAGTAGTTTTTTTGCAGAATCATACAATTTTCTTTCGAGAATCGGTAACTCTTTTACTTTGCTACGGTGGTACAATGAGCGTACAATTGTTGCAATATCTATAACGCTTCCCTTTTTAAGTAAATCTAGATTCATTTGATAGCGCAATTTCCAATCCGATGGGATAGGTTCAAAATCTTCTCCAATAAGTTCAAGGGCCTTAAGTGCTTCTTCTGCAGGAACAATTGTGCGGATGCGGAGTTCTTCAACCTTGTCTACTGGTACCATTACAGTCATATCAGAAACTTCAAGATAAATTACATAATACAATAATTCTTGATCTTTAAAAGTTCTCTTCTTTATTTCGATAATTTTACCAACACCCTGGCTCGGGTACACAATTTTTTGGTCGACTTTATACTCTGTATTTAATTCACTCATTCTATTAGTATATCACAAAATTTAGAATTATTCAATAACTCGGTTCAACCATTTTTGTGAACGTAGACGCGCTATTCCACAAATTGTTTTTAGAGGCTCTTCGGTTATTATAAATAGGTATATTATCCATGCAGGAAAATTCCAGTATAAGGCAGCAAGAAATCCCAGTGGAATTGAAACTGCATATAAAAAGATTACATCGACTATTCCTGCAAAAATTGTATCGCCACCTGCTCGACAAACACCGACTATCATGCCGCGGTTAAAGGCCTTAAAGGGGTATGTTAGCATGAGTACTATAAGCATTAGGCTTGCTTGATGCAAGATAGTTCTTTCTATTTTAAAAAACAGTGGGAGCATAAAAGAAATTGGCAAGAGTAAAATGCAAATTACTGTAGCTGCCGCTGGCATAAAAATCTGAAACTTTTTTGCGTACGCATAGGCTTCTTCGATGTTATTTTCGCCTATTTTTTTGCCAATAATAATTGCAATTGCATTTCCCATACCAATAAAGAAAACCCATGTAAGTTGAGATACTGTGCCGGTAATATTAAAAGCGGCTATATCATCTGTTCCTGCTCGTGCAAATATTACACTGTGTAGTGTAATACCTATGGACCAGAAAAGTTCGTTTATGATTACTGGTGAGGCTACTTTCATAAATCGCTGTAAGTATTCTTTAGTAAATGCAAAGAATTCTTTTGCTGTTCCCGCCACTGTTAATTTGTTCTTGTATGAATATCCGAGAAGATAGCATGTCTCGATTATTCGAGAAACTACAGTAGCAATTGCAGCCCCTACAACTCCTAATGCAGGTATAAAGTCTGCAACGCCAAAAATAAGAATGTAGTTTAAGACAACATTTGTTGAGAGGGAAATAAATGTAGCTCTCATTGGTACCTTAACTTGTTCAGTACTTCTAAGAGCAGTCATAAAAACAAAATTAATGGTAATAAAGGGATAACAAAGTGCTGCAATGCGTAAGTATTCGCCACCTATTTTTATTACTTCTGTGTCTTTTGAATAAAGTGCAATAATTTGTTCTGGATATAGTATTGCGAGTGTAGTAAATAATGCAGCAATTAATAAACCAATAGTTAATGAAAGTCCAACAGTTTTTCTAATTCCTGCAATATCTTTTTTACCCCAAAATTGTGCAGTAAAAACACCTCCACCTGTTCCAACTCCATACAAAATTACAGCGAGTATAAAAAATATTTGATTTCCCAATCCAACGGCAGCAATCTGAGCAGAACCAAGATTACCAACCATAATTGTATCTACAATATTAACTAAACTAGATACAAAATTTTGCAAAATAATTGGTAATGCAATTACAATAATTGATGAGAAAAATGGCGTATCTTTACTTATCCGTCTAATCACTATCACTCCTACACGGCGTGAGGCAGCGTCAGTTTCTAAAACTATGGATTGGAGCTGGGATGCGTCCGCCTCTATTTATAAAATCTGCGCAAGAGAACGTATTAACCTTCATTATTGGAGCACCTCCCAAGAGACCTCCAAATTCAACCCATTCACCTACATCTTTACCAGGAACTGGAATAAGGCGTACAGCAGTTGTCTTGTTATTCACCATACCGATAGCCATTTCGTCTGCAATTATACCGCTAATTGACTCTGCAGTTGTAGAGCCAGGAATAGCAATCATGTCGAGACCTACAGAGCATACACAGGTCATAGCTTCGAGTTTTTCTAGGTTTATTGAATTTGCTTTTACCGCTGCAATCATACCTTCATCTTCAGATACAGGAATAAAGGCGCCTGATAAACCACCAACATTAGTTCCTGCCATAACGCCACCTTTTTTTACCATATCGGTAAGCATTGCAAGGGCAGCGGTAGAGCCTGGAGCGCCTGCGTATTCAAGGCCGAGTTCTTCTAAGATACGAGCAACTGAGTCTCCAACTGCAGGGGTAGGGGCAAGCGATAAGTCTAATATACCAAAAGGTACATCTAATCGTTTTGCAGCTTCTGTACCAACTAATTGACCCATGCGAGTAATTTTAAAGGCAGTTTTTTTAATGCCGTCTGCAATAACATCGAGCGGTTCGCCTTTGTATTGCTCACAAGCAGCCTTAATAACACCAGGTCCAGAAACACCCACAGAAAGAGCGCTTTCTCCTTCTCCAGGCCCAAAGAATGCGCCTGCCATAAAAGGGTTATCCTCTGGTGCATTACAAAAAATAACGAGTTTAGCACAACCTAAGCCATCTTTATCTTTAGTAAGTTCTGCAGCTTGTTTTATAGTTTGCCCTAGCGTCTTTACTGCATCCATGTTAATACCGCTTTTTGTGGTGCCAACATTTATGGAAGAACAAACACGGTCAGTACATGCGAGCGCTTCGGGGATTGATTCGATAAGACGGCGGTCTCCATCTGTAATACCCTTTTGTACAAGGGCAGAAAAACCACCTAAAAAGTCTACACCTAGTTCTTTTGCAACTTCATCGAGCATTACAGCCCATTTTACAAAATCTTTTTCTTCAGAGGGTTCTGCAACTAGGGAAATGGGAGTTACTGCAATACGTTTATTTATAATGGGTACACCAAATTCTCTTTCAATCTCTTTTCCAACGCTTACAAGATTTTTTGCAACACGTAAAATCTTGCTACGTGCTCTTTCTCTGCTTTTTTCTCCAGAATGCCCTGCACAATCGCGCAAGGAAATACCTAGTGTAATGGCGCGCACATCCAATTTGTGACGCATAAACATATTCACTGTTTCTTGAATCTCTAAGGGACTAAAAATCATTTTTTTTCCAAATTATCTACTAAAGATGCTAGTATTTTATTATATAAATACTAGATGCGATGCATTGAGGTAAAAACACGTTCATGCATTATATTTATTTCTACTTGTAATTGTTCGCCTACGTGCTTCATGCTTTCTTTTAAGTTATCAATGTTTTTGTCAGAACTAGACAAATCCACCATCATCATCATAACAAAATTACCCGAAAGAACTGTTTGAGTAATATCAATAATGTTAATCTTGTGTTCAGATAAATACGCACTTACACGTGCTATAATGCCGACTTGATCTGAGCCGACAACAGTTATTATTGCATTCATACATATATAATACTTTTTTATATTAAGATGTTCAATCCCTAGGTACAGTGTAAATTTTTGTAAATTCTAATTAAACTAGGATGACTATTGCTACTATCTGCGTTACAATGCTTGTTATGTTCGATCGAAAAAGGTTTTCATTTATATTGTTAGCAAGCTGTCTCTTTTTATTATTAGGAATAACGGCATTTTTTCAAATAAAGTGGGCAATAAGTGCTTTTGAGATAGAAAAAATTCGTTTGCAAAACAGTTTGTCAAAAAGCTTAACTCAAATGTTTATGCAAGCAACAAAAGAGATGTTTCTATTGCCTAATACCGTATTACAACGAGATCCAACCGAAGATATTGAAATTTCTTTTGCAAATACCTACTCTTATTGGCAAAAACAAGCTCAGTTTCCAGAAATTTTTAAGAGTGTATATTTTTATGACTCTGAGTCTTCAACACCTTTTAAAGAATGGAAAGATAAAGAGTTTTTACCTGTTTTAGATACTGAGATTTTTAATAAACTAGATAGCCAGATTACAGATTATAAAGATCGAATGTATAGGTCTCTATCCTTATCTCCATTCCACACAGTTTTGACTAAGGATTCTTTAATGTATATAGATGCTATTCCTTCACAAGAGGAAAACGGCACAACTTGTTTTATATATACTGTTGACTTTAAGGTTTTTACAGAAGATTTTTTTTCATACTACATTGGAAATGAAGTAGAAAAGGACCCTACTTATTATTATTTTATTTATAATACAGCAAAACAAAAGATAGTTTCCACAAATCATCCAAATCTATCAAAAGAAACATTTAAAGAATTTGATTTTATTCTACCACTCCTTCCAAATACCGAAGTCTCAACAAGTAATCCGGTTAGATTTATACGAGACCGAGGCTTTTCCGATAAAGTGGACTTTGACGAAGAGCATCTGCCAGATCTTGTTCAAAGCTATTTATTTCCGATGGATGCATCTCAGGGCGTTTTTTCGCGCAAAATAGATAATGTAATTGCACAAGAGAGCACTCTTATTCTAGCACTTGACCACAAAGATGGTTCTATGTTTAATGCAACAGTTAATCAGATTGCGCAGACTTTAAGAACTAGTTTATTGGTTCTTATTATATTATGCTTTGGAATTTTAGTTTTGCTTATTAATATGAGAAAGGCACAAGGTCTTGCCCGCAGACAACAAGAGTTTATCTCGACTATTACACACGAATTAAAGACTCCGTTGGCTGTTATTTCGTCTGCAGCACAAAATCTTAGCGATGGTATAGTTACATCTCCTGAAAAAGTAAAAAAATATGGGCAGATTATTCAAAAAGAAGATATGCGGCTCCATTCAAGTATTGAATACTTTTTAACCTATTCAAATCTAAATACTTCTAATTAGCTAAAAATTAAAGAGGTTGAGTTTATAGAGCTTATT
>CAYJNB010000026.1:0-15378 GCA_964371205.1 uncultured Treponemataceae bacterium | reverse complement strand
TTTTACTAGTAAATCTCGTTCATTGATTTTATTTTGTAGTCGGTGGCCTTCGGCCACCTTAGCGAGTTTTGTTTACTTATGATCTATCCACACAAGTGCTTCAATATCATAACCAAGACTAGCTGCTATTGATTCATATTTAGCTTTTATATCGTCTGGGATTGTAGGAGTGCGCGATAAGAACCAAAGATAATCATATGTCGCTCCACAAACAAGTGCATATTCATAGTCTCCATCTAATGCAACTACATTATAGTCTGAATAAAATGGACCAAAAAAAGAAACTTCTAAGGAGCCTTCTGTTGTAGAACCACGAAAACGAGCTTTTCCTTCAATGTATGAAGGTTTATCTTTTTCTGTATTATAACCCTTATTTCTAACACGTACATACCCATCTTCCATGAGGGTATACTCAGCAGTAACTTGTTGCAAGTTTTTTTCAAAACGATTATCAATCCTAGCTACCTCATACCAGACACCCATGTAAGACTCTAAATCAAAATCGCTAACAACAGCAAATTCTTGCACAGCTGGTGCAGATGCACAGCCAACGACAGAAACAAAAATAAGAGCACATAAAAGAGCTCCACTGCTAATAAACAACCATTTTGTTTTTTCCATAGTATTCTCCAATAGATTTTTGTATGTAGTCATACTTTTGACCTTAATTCAATACTAAAGTTCAAAAAGCAAATCTGTCAATCTAGATGGAGTTGCTTTTTACATTATAGATCTATATTTTACATTTTTTGCAACAGAAAAAGCACAAATACTAAACTAGAATTAACTAAATTAAACTTGACAGCTGGTAATAATTCTACTAGTATTTACCTATCTTGTTTGCATACAAGATATAAACAAAAAATCTACTAGGAGCCAAATTATGAAGAAACGAGTTTCTACTCTTATTGGAGCACTAATCGTACTGTTATCATTTAATTCATGTGCAAAATCAGAACAGGCAAATGTATCTGTCGATGGTAAAATCGATCAGAATATTAAAGCAACGCTAACCTTTGCTACTTGGGATAATGAAGCAGTTCTTCTATATGATGAACTTGATATCGAAGGTAAATTTCAAGAAAAATATCCGAATGTATCTATCGAAATTGAAGAATTTAAAGATGATGAAGAATACTTTAATTCAATGAGAATTCGAATGTCTGCAGATGAATTACCAGATGTTATGTTTGTTCCACCAAAACGATTTTCTGTTTTTAAAGAATACATGAGCGATTTAAGCAGCCTAGAAGCTACAAAGAATAATCGCCTTGCTGAAGGTTACAGAATGGATGGCAAGATTATTGGTATTCCAGAAAAATTAGGTGGAGACTACGTATTCTACTGGAAAGATTCATTTGAAAACGCAGGTGTTTCTGTACCTACAACTTGGGATGAGTTTGTTACTACAGCGGATACTCTACAAAAAACATACGGTGCAACAGATGAAAACTATATGGCTATAGCTATGGGAGCAAAAGATGGTTGGCCAATGTATCCATTAATGGAATATGGCCCAGCGAGTTTTAGCGGAACCGGAGCATACTGGGATCATATGGCATCTGTAGATGAACCTTTTGCAGAAGGAGAACCAATACGTGATGCTTATACAAAGATACACGATTTATTGAGCAAAGGTGTGTTAGGTAAAGATCCATTAGGCATCGGATATGACCAAGCTCTCAGTTTGTTCTTAAATAAACGCGCAGGAATGATGATTGACAGCTCCTTAGGTTTAGCAAAAATAAAAAACAGTGGAATTGATTTAACAGAATTACGCTCATTCTACTTACCTTTCACCTCTGCTGATGGTGTATTCAATCATGGAGTGCAAGGGTCCTTTTTCTTAGGAGTACCAAATACTTCTAAAAATGTAGCATTAGCACACGAGTTTGTTGAATTTTATTTTGCAGAAATCTATCCAGATTATATTACGCGGCTTTCTTCAGAGAGCACAATGTCGAATGTAAGCAAAGATAAAGATCCAGTAATGGTATATGCTGATGAAAATGCTGAAGGAATGGAACTAGTTATGTATAAGGCTGGAGGAGATGATTTTACAGCAATTACTTCAGAGATTAAATTTGACTATAATAAACTCGGTGGCGAAATGCTCATGTCTGGATTTGATCTTGATGCACGATTTAACGAAATCAATGCTCAATGGAAAGCAGCACGCTCAAAGCTAGGTATAAAATAGTGAAATCTAAAAATGCGAATATATTTATATTCGTATCTCTCATAATCCCATTGACTCTATTGTACTTATTTGTACTTTATCCGTCATGGGATTTACTTATGATGAGCTTTACAGGATGGGATGGAGTAAGTCGTGAGAGAGAGGTAATCGGTGTACAAAACTATATAGATATGGTCACAAAATCTCCAGATTTGTGGCTTTCTCTCAGAAATAACTTTATATATCTTTTTGTACACATGATTATGATTCCTATCGAAATAGCAATAGCAGCAACCTTAAACACAAAGTTTAAGGGGGCCAACTTAGTAAAAACTATTGCATTTTTACCGTTTATTATGAATGGAGTCGGAATGTCTTATGCATTTTCCTACTTTTTTTCACCAGTAGATGGCGCTTTTAATACTATATTAGACATGCTAGGGCAGGAAAGTTTAATTCGCGGATGGCTGTCTGACCCCACCGTAGTAAACATTGTTTTAGCCTCGGTATCTGCATGGCGTTTTAGTGGATATCACATTATTCTATTCGCAACTGGCTTAAAATCAATAGACCCATCAATATTAGAAGCAACAAAAATTGAAGGAGCTAATGCCTTACAAAATTTATGGTATGTACAACTGCCATCTATTTTACTTGTATTGAGCTTTGTTACCTTTGATTGTATTCGCGGCACACTTCAATGTTTTGATATCCCCTTTATCATGACGGGAGGAGGACCAGGATATGCATCTTCTACCTTTACACTTTATACAATAGATACAGCATTTAGATATAATAACTTTGGCATGGCAGCTACTATGGCTATAACAATCATGATTATTGTTATTTTAGTTTTTACAATACAAAATACGCTTCTAAAAAAAGTGTTTAAGTGAGTAAGAATACATGATAAACACTCATACAATAAATCGAATAATTAACATATCTTTAAAATATATAATGTCTGCAACAATTTTTGCTGTTATATTAGGACCTATTTTTGTTGTACTATTTACATCGCTAAAAACACAAATTCATATGGGAACTACATCCCCAATACAGCTACCACCGATTACAGAAATTACATTTGCTAATTATATTAAAGTATTCGATAACAAGCAATTAATTCCTGCAATTCGCAATACTGGCTTTATCTTATCTATAAGTATAATCCTAAATATTGTAATTGGGTCAATAAGTGCGTATGCCTTGCAAAGATTTACCTTTCGTTTCAAGAAAATTGTGATGGCGTGTTTTTTTCTTGGAATGCTCGTACCTACATTTGTAGTTGAAATTGCTCGATTTCAAGTAATACAAAAATTAGGATTCTATAATACACTTGGAGCACCCATAATTATTTATGTTGCAACAGATTTAATGCAATTATATTTGTACATGCAGTTTATTAGCAAAATTTCTGTTTCTTTAGATGAGAGCGCAATAATTGATGGCTGTAGCTATTTCGGAGTCTTTTACAGAATTATTTTTCCATTATTATTACCTGCAACAGCTACAATTGCAATTATAAAAATGGTTACTATTATTAATGATATGTATATACCATATCTCTACATGCCAAAAACATCGCTTAAGACGATGACAACTTTTCTAATGGGATATGCTAGTGCGCAACAAGGATCTTGGCCTACTCTGGCAGCAGCCATAGTTGTTATACTAATACCTACCGTACTACTTTATACCGTTTTTCACCGAAAAATAACTGAAGGACTTTCTGCGGGAGCAATAAAAGAATAAAGAGTGTGTTGAAAAAGTGATATTTTTCAATAGTCTTATAAACAATATTTGGAGACAAAAATGATTAAAAATGATCCGTGGGCAAGAATAACCACACGTAACGGCTATGCAGGAGATGAGATTATCTCTATGCTTCAGAAATCAATCAGAAGGAATTTAGAAGAAAATGCTCTAAGGGCTGCATACGAAATGTATATAACAAGCCCACAGTTTGAAGATAAACTATGGAGACGACTTTGTGCAATCAGTGTAGAAGATGTAGGATTTGGAGATGCGCAAGCGCCAAATCTTATCTGGACACTAAATCAAATGAGAAAAGAATTTCCATACAATGACGGCGATCGCCCAATGTTCTTTGTACATGCAATTCGCTATTTGTGTAAGTGCAAAAAAGAACGATCTAGTGACCACGTTAAAAACATGCTTAACCATTCTTTTGCAAAAGGCGAAAAATGGGAAATTCCAGAATATGCACTAGATATGCACACAACCCGTGGAAGAGAAATGGGTCGCGATAGTTACCACTTTCTTACCGAAGCAAGCCGTGTAGAAAATTACCAAGAAACAGATGAAGGCGCAGAAATTTTCGAAAAATTTAAGAAAGTTTTAGAAGAAAAAAACAATAAACCAAATGTTGATGATGCATTTGAGTTTAGCGGGTGGCAATTCTAAGCATTACACTTGTAAGATAAAGAAGGGCATCTCATACACACTGAGATGCTCTTTCTATTTTAAAACCTTAGTCTAATACCTAGAGTCTATAATTACCATTATACATAACAAATCCATTTTTACTATCTTTTTTACAAGAATACATAGCAATGTCTGCTTTGTGAAACAAGTCATCGAAAGTAAGTCCTTCAATCGTAGTTACCGCTATTCCTATACTACAAGAAATTTCTACAGAAACCCCATTTTTTATATATATTTTTTTTACATCTTGTAAAATTTCCTTTGCCCTTCTAGATAAATGATTTTCATCTGTATCATTTTTTATAAAGACAATAAACTCATCCCCTCCAACACGCCCAACAATATCATCACTTCTAAAATGATGAATAATTTTTTCACTAACTTCTAGCAAAACATCATCTCCATAGGAGTGGCCAAAAGTATCATTGATAGCTTTAAAATTATCTAAGTCTATCATAAATAATGCACCTTTTTTCTTGTGCGAAAGATGTTCTCTAATATAAACTTCTGTTGCCTTTTTATTATACATTGGCAATAATGCATCTTTCTCTGTTTCTGCAATTAAAGCATCTACTTTTTCTTTATTTTCGTGGATATCATCAGAAACACTAATTACTGCTATAATATCCTCACTAGATTCTTCTTTTGCAATCGTAATAGAAGATCGTAACCATCGCAACTGGTTATCAATAGATGCACGTGCATGCGATTCAATAAAAGTATGCCCTGCACTATATTCAGAAAGCAAATTCTCAGTCGAGGCTATTTTATTAACCTCAGCCAAGTCATCTTCATGAATAACACGCGAAAACAAAATCCCTGCAAACTTTGAATATGGAACATTTGGAAACTTTTCTTTAACTCCTTCTCTTGAAACTCTTAAAATTCTATCTTGTGTAAGATTTATCTTAAATACAGCTAGAGAACGACTTTCTATTACATGTTTATAAATACTATCTCTTTCTAACTTTTCTTTTCTTTTTTTCATGTTACTTGTAATTCCAAGCATAATAGTAACAACATAGGTCGAAAGAAGCCAAGTAATTGCTACAATACATTGATGCAGCGGTAACCATGGATATGTAATATTATGAATATATACATTCCCATTTGCTATCATGTATATATTAGCAAGGGCAGTAATAGCAATATATAAAAAAAGGTACTCTGTAGTTGAGGCGAGTTGACTTAAATATTTTTGAGGAATTATTTTTGTAGTCAGTACTGTGAGTAAACTACTAAAAACAGTTGTTAAAATAAGTATAGCCCAAAAACTTGTTGTGTTAGCAGAAAGCTCATAAATACTTTGCTTTGTAATAACAGATGCAATGGCTGCTACTATGGCGCGTGCAACCATAATATGTACATTGAATGAAAGGAGACATGCTATACGTGAAAGAAGCTGTTGCTTTTTAAAAAAGAGCATAACAGCTATCGAAAAAACAGCTAACATAATGCTATAGCCAAGAGCAGACATACTCCCAAAAAGCACTAAAAAGAATGTACCAACTAATCCTGTAAAAATACTAAACATAAGTATTTTTTTCTTTGGACTTTTTATATTAAAAATTTTTTCCATTGAACTAAAATAAAAAAGATTATGTAAGATAAAAGATATATTAAAAAAAATTATTAAAATATGTTGGGGCATTTTTCTCTCCAAAGAGTAATTTTAAGAATTACAATGCTAAAAACAATACTTGAAGTAAAATTGAACTATAGTTACATATTTTATCATAACAACTCAAGAATGTAAATTAAAAATCTTCAATGTACCGCCATAATGGCTAAAAAAATACCAGTTGACGAAAAAAAACTATTAGAGTAAAGTCTCACAAAGGAATAGAAATACATATGGAAGCAATAACCCATAATATAATAAACAAAAACTCCCTTATCAAAAAATTCTGCTTTTATGGGTTCTTAAAAAACTTAACTTTTTTTGAACCTTACCTGCTAATCTTTTTGACTGGTAATGGAATCTCTCTTTTTCAAATCGGTTTTTTAATATCAATTAGAGAAATAATTGTTATGATTTTTGAAGTCCCCTCAGGAATCATAGCAGATTATGTTGGCAGAAAAAAAGAGTTGTATATTTGCTTTTGCTTTTATATTCTCTCTTTTGTCTTTTTCTTTTTTAGCACTAGTTTTATGCTCTGTGCCTTTGCAATGATATTTTTTGGTTTAGGCAAGGCGTTTCGCTCAGGAACACATAAGGCTATGATTTATTCCTACCTCGAAGAAAAAAATTGGCAAGAGTATAAAACCTTTGTATATGGCAAAACGCGCTCAGCCTCCCTCTTAGGAAGCGCGATTAGTTCACTGTTGGGAATTGCTATTATTTTGAATGTACCCCAATCGAACTACATTTTTCTTGCTTCAACTATACCCTACCTAATTGATTTCTTTCTTATTTTATCCTACCCAAAATCACTCGACAAAAGCCTTTCTGCAAAACATACAACGATAAAAGAATTTCTTGCGTTAATAAAAAATAGCCTATTCAAGAAAAAACAATTACGTCATATTCTAACCGCAAATGCTGTTTTTGAAGCAATTATGAGCACCTCAAAAGACTTAATTCAACCCATTTTAAGTGCAATTATTGTTGGAACAGGAGTACTGCTTTTTAGTAGTACCAGTTCAGAAGACAACCTCGCCATCACCCTTGGACTAGTATACACCTTTTTGAACGTATTTAGCTCGCTCGCCTCGGCAAATGCATACCACATAAAAAAACTGATGGGGAGAGCAAACGGATTGAATATTTTTTACTTGCTCCTCATAGCAACCCTTTTTTTACTTGGAATTGGAATACACAGCGCTGTTGCTGTTTGTGTGCTGTACACACTCATGTACCTCTGGCAAAACATGCGCAAGCCGCTTTTTGTCGACAAGATTGATGAGAGTATGCAAAAAGAAGAAAGAGCAACCATGCTCAGTATTTCTTCGCAACTCACCGCTATTTTTGTAATAATACTCGCCCCACTAGTTGGTTGGATTGGCGACACCTATGGCATGGCATCTCTAATGTATGCCCTGGCAGGTTTTGTATTGTTGTTGTACCCATTCTCGCGAGTAAAAAAGCTAAAAATAATTTGCAAGGATTTTATTGCGCTACGGTAAGGTAATAGTGTATAATCTACTAATTGAAGGTACATTCATGGAAAAAATTAATACCGATTACTTAGAAAAATGTTTAAAAACACTCGAAAAATCTTATGCTATGATTCAAAAAGCAGAAGATGATTCTATTGAATATGAAATGTTTAGAAATTCTCTGGTAAAAGGGTTCGAGATAACCTTAGAACAAAGTGGAAAATTGCTAAAAAAAATTTTACTTCCCTATGTTTCAAGTAAAAAAGCTCTGGATGCTCTCACATTTAAGGATATTTTTAGAGAAGCTCATAAACACTCACTTCTAACCGAAGAAGAAGTAAGCAGGTGGTTCACCTATCGCGATAATAGAAATAATACAACTCACGATTATGGAGAATTTTTTGCAGAAGAAACACTCGACTTAATTGAAGACTTTATAAATGATGTGTATACACTGCAACGGGTAATTAAAAATGCCTAATCTACTATTAAAAGCTGAATATCTGGTTATGTTACAAGATATTTTTAAGGAACTCATACCAAACTGTAGCGTTATAGCGTATGGAAGCAGGGTTGGTGGTGACGCTCACTCGGGCAGCGACCTTGATTTAGCTGTTATGCGTAACGAAAAAGACTCCATCGATATACTCACATTGAGAGAATCGCTCAAAGAAAGCAATATACCCTTTCATGTTGATATATTTGATTTTTTAAGGCTTCCAAAAAGCTTTCAACAAGAAATTGCAAAACAGTCTATAGAAATTTATCCTAATTACAACCCTAACCAGACAAGTAACTAATAACATAAAAAAGCTGTCCGGAGTGCTTGTTCATTGGCAATTCCTAGACAGCTTTGTATAAATGGACACCTCTCAAAACTGAAGTTTTTAGAGGTGCTCAAATTTATAATAGTAGATTTTTGCGAGACTAGTTTTCCTTTGCAAACATTTTTCTCATACGCATTACTGTTTCCATAGTAAGAGCAAGATCACTTTTTGCGCGAGGGCGTGCTTGTTTGTAGTCAACCGCAACACGGTTAATACTCATAACAGCGTATACACCAATATCGTAGGCTTCTTCAATACCATCTCCAATATCACCAACAATAGCAACAAGAGGCACATTATATTTTTTTGTACGGCGTGCAACTCCAATAACTACTTTTCCACGAATACTTTGTGTATCGATTTTTCCCTCACCAGTAAATACCATATCTGCATCTTTTACTAACTCATCAAAACCTACCGTATTAAGAACAGTTTCAATACCCATTTGTAGTTCTGAGTCAAAAAATGCCTTCATACCAGCACCCATACCCCCTGCAGCTCCACCTCCTGGAAGTTCAGAAAGGTCTTGGTTTAGGGATGATTTAATTGTAGCACACATTGCTCTAAGCTCAGCATCAAGAAACTCAACCATTTTTTCGTCTGCACCCTTTTGAGGTCCAAAGATATATGCAGCACCTGTTTTTCCATAAAGGGGGTTATCAATATCACACATAGTAATAATTTCGATTCCAGTAAAATTCTCTTTTACCTTGCTTACATCAATTTTTGCAATACTAGAAAGTGTTCCACCAACCGGAATAAATTCTTTTCCTTCTTTATCTGTAAATACGGCTCCTGCAGCTGCTGCAGCCCCAGTACCGCCATCGTTTGTAGAACTTCCACCTAGCCCCATTATGATGCGTTTACAGCCGTTTTTTGCCGCATGGAGCATAAGTTCACCTACACCGTATGTTGTTGTTTTTCTTGGATCTGCCTTGCCTTCAACAAGTGGAAGTCCTGCACATGCAGCCATTTCGATTACAGCTGTTCTAACTGCTGTTTTTGATTCATCAATAATACCGTAGTAACATGACATTTTTTCCATAAAAGGACCTGCAACTTCTACTGTTACTTTTTGTCCTCCCATCGCTGTTAAAAAAGCATCCACACTACCTTCGCCACCGTCAGCAACCGGCACAGAAACAACTTGAGCTTCTGGATAAAACTTATGGATTGAATCAGACATTATATTGCAAATCTCTGATGATGACATTGTTCCCTTAAATGAATCGGGAATTAATACTACTTTACGCATTCGTTTTCCTCTTTTATTTTTGCTATACATTAAAAAGTTATTCTAAATATTGTAAAGCAAGTCAAGAAAATTGTCCACAAAAATAGTAGAGTTTAATAAAAAAAGCCCTCCACCAAAAAAAAGGTAAAGGGCTTCTATTAAACACTAATTTTTACGGGTTGATTGACTCCCAGTAAACAGGAACCAGATTTCCAGTAGAATCAACATAATTCCACTTAGCATGCCAACCAGTATGCCAGTAAGCATAGCCTGAACTATATGGTTTAGAAGCTTCAGCTATTTCTGTATAAACTTCTACACTAGTACAACCAAAAAATGCATTTTCTCCAATTGTAGTAACCTTGCTAGGAATATATATTCTTTCTAAATTAACAGCATTTCTAAAAGCAACATATTCAACACGTTCAACTTCAGCAGGAAATACAAATTGAGTTGCTATCTTACCTGCAGGATATTGATAAAGAGACTTTCCATCTTTTGAATATAAGACACCATCAAAACTCATATAGTTGGTATTGTCTGCAGAAACTGCAAATGATTCTAATGCATTACAGCTATAGAATGCATATAAAGTCAAGTCTTTTAAGCCTGAACCAATAACTACATTCTTTAAAGCATAACATTCATCAAAAGCTCTGTACCCAATTGACTCTACACTATCTGGTAATACTATCGATTCTAGAGCATAACAGCGAGTAAACGCATAATCTGCAATAGTTTTTACATTTTCGCCGAGTTTAACCTCTTTAAGCGCATAACAAGTAGCAAATGCGTAAGCACCTATAGTTTCTACACCATTAGGAATAGTTATACTTTCAAGATCGTGGCAATAACGAAAAGCAGCTTTGCCTATTTCTGTAACACTTTCTGGAATTTCGATTGTTTTTAAGTTAATACACCAATTAAATGCGTCATCGCCGATAGAAGTAACAGTATCTGGAATAATCACACTAGTAATGCCCGAACACCCTGCAAAAGCTTTGTCATCAATTGCAGTTACTGGCTTTCCATTATGCATACCAGAAATTATTACATCACCTTTAAGATTTGTAGCAACGCCAGAAACTGTATAACTATCACCTTCTAAAACATAATACTCATCAGAAAGATTTCCTGAATACCAATTTGCATATACTGTTATATTACCTGTAACTACTGTTGTAGAAGTAAATTCTTGTGTAAAGCTTTGATCAATATACCATTTATCAAATGCATAATCTTCTCTGATTGGTCTAGGAAGATTTTCTATAACTCCGCCTGCAGCCACTGCTATAGTCATTTTTTCAGATTCGATAATTCCATCATTTGCATTAAAAGTAACTGTATATGTTACAACGCTTGGGGGATTACTTGTTTCGGTGTCTGGGTTCGATACTCCTGGATTCTGAGTTGAAACGCCTGATAAGGCACCTGAAGTTGTCGAAGCTTGCGCACATCCAATAAAAGTAATTGTAATTAATACTACTATACATAGCATTATTATTTTTTTCATATCGTATAAAATCCTATCTTCCCCACCCATTTTTAGTTTGATAAATATATATATAAGTGTAGGAATTGTCAAGTAACCCGTCGATATTATCTACAATCTACCTATGGTGTAAGAGCCACCCAATCAGCATTAAAGAATTCTGTATTAAAACTATCATTCCAACCAGCTCCAGTTACTGCATCGTATTCAGGGTATGGATTCGAACCTCCTGAGGCACCATTGCTCTTTTTTGTCCAATCAGTTACGACTGTTTCCAAAGACGCGCACCCAACAAAAGCAATTGCTTCTATAGTTTTTACAGAAGTTGGAATAATAATAGTTTTAAGATCGACACAGTCACTAAATGCAGATTCTTCTATTATAGTTACCCCATAAGGAATTTCTATACTTACTATCGACTTAGATGAAAAAGCATTCTTAGCAATACTGCGAACTTCTACTCCGTTTATTTCGGGAGGAATAACTACATTTAATTCTGTTCCGGCATAGCTTATTATTTCTGAAGTCCCCGTATCCAGAGTAAATAAACCTTCGGGAGTGTACTCTTTTGTACTGCTATAATAAAGATGACCACTACTTAGATACAAACTACCGAGAGAGGCTGGAACTAACTCAAAATCAGAAATACCAAAATTTGCACCTGAATTCTCAATAATTTTAGCATCTACAAGCACCGTTGTCGAAATACGTATCAAAACAGGAGTTGTAGATCTTGCTGAAGATTCAATAGAGACATTTGTTGATCGAAAATCTATCAATTCCACATTTGCACCATCTAACTTTATTTGAGCATTTTCTAAAACAACAAGTTCATTGACTTTTAAAGTAGTGCCGAGTCGAATCTCTAGTCCTTCTCCCCCAATCTCTAATGTCTGCACAGTATTTGTTCCACTACCTTGTATATCAATGGAATATGTAGATGCTTGTGCCAAATTAAGAGTCGTATTTGGAATAGATCCAAGAAGATTAATAGTATACGACAAAGAAGTATCATTACCAGCAACAATGTGTTCAACTGCTTTTTCAATAGTCTTGAGTGGACTGCCGGAAGAACCAACAAAACCATCATCTCCAAATTCTGAAACATAGTATTGTGTTCGTATTACGCCAGAATTTTGCACGGTCATAATGTCAGAAGCTGCATTCTTACAATCAATCAAGACAACATCTAACTCAACATTTTGAGAGGTAGGTATATCAGTAATAAGATATACTGTATTAGCAGTATGTGTATAAGGCTGCTTCAGCTCATTTACAAGAGGGAGCACCCCGCTTGAATTAGAAGGAGGAACTACTGTTAATCCTCCTCCAACAGTAAAACTAGCGTCTGCATTAATTGTTAGTGGATAATCGGTGTCATCAATCCTAATAGTGCATATATCATTATGAGTAGTTAATCTCTGATATTCGGAAAGTAAGTCAAAAGCCAAAATCCAAGTTGCTATATTTTCGTTACTTACAATGTTTATTTTATCTAGAACAGGAGGAAGAGTATTTACTACTAAGTCAAATTCATATGGATTAAATACCCGAGTCATATCACTTGAAGAAACTAGTATTTTGCCAGAAATATTTCCCTGTCGATCGTTAAGCTCTACAAACTCAAGAAAATCTTTTGTTAGCTCAAGCTTGATTGTATTTTTATCTGTTTGATAAAGATAATACTCCATACCTTCTACTGGAGGAGTATCTATAAGTATCTGATTTTTCCATTCAACAGAAAACTTTAAGCCAAATTCTTGAGGATTATTTATCGAAAAGGTTATTATTCGATTGCCCTCAGAAGGAATATGAGTATATCCATTGAATACAGGATAGTTTCCATCAAGTGAGTGGTATACTATTTCTGCGTTACTAGTGTAGTACTCTAAAAATTCAGCTAAATCATTATCAAATAGACTGCAAGCACTACAAGTTAGCACTATAAAAAAAGAAATTATTACTAATGCTTTTTTCATGTAGCCTCCATATGCTATTGTAAGTATTAGTTCCTAATATATAGGAACATTCGTTGGTTCTGCATCGCGAGCCATGGAAGTTTTCTAATATGTAACTTGTAAAAAGTAGCAAAAAAATAACATTACAAGTATATAATAACTATACGTCTCTTCTATGTATTTTGCAAGTTATTTTATTGTTTAATCAATTATTTCTTATTTGTACGTCTCTTAAAACCTTCTAATATTATTTCTTTAGCCTGAATTACTGTCTCTTTTGTAGCTTCTGGAACACCGTTAAGAGGATACGGTATGCCAAGTTCTTTATATTTGAATTCTCCAAGTGTATGGTAGGGCAAGACGTCAATAGTTTTAACATTATCTAAACCACCTATAAAGTACCCAAGATCGTTTAAGTATTTTTCGTTGAACGTAATACCTTCGATTACAACATGGCGCACCCACGTTGGTTTTTGTATTTTCTGCAAGTATTTTGCAAATTCGAGAATAGGTTTATTTGAAACTCCAGTAAGTTCAAGGTGTTTTTGGTTATCTATATGCTTTAAATCGAGTAAAACCAAATCTGTGTACTGCATAAGTTTATCAAATTGTTCCGATTTATTTTTATTAAAGGTGTACCCAGAAGTATCTAAACAAGTGTGAATATTTTTTTTCTTTGCTTTTTTAAAAAGGTCTGTAACAAACTCTATTTGTAATAGTGGTTCTCCTCCACTAACAGTAATTCCGCCATTTTTAAGAAATGCTTTTTTTTTCTCATATTGAGTAAGTATGTCTTCTGCAAGAACGTCCCTTCCACCGCTAACTGCCCACGTATCAGGGTTATGGCAGTATTTGCAGCGAAGAGGGCATCCTTGCATAAAAACAACGAGTCTAATACCTGGTCCATCGACTGTACCAAACGACTCAATCGAATGAATATAACCCATATTTTCTCTTCAGAAAAACCTTATACTGAAGTATGGAAAGTTCTTGCTATAACATCGTCTTGTTGCTCTTTTGTTAATTTATTAAAGTTTACTGCATAACCAGAAACTCTAATAGTTAACTGAGGGTAGCGTTCAGGGTGTTTTTGCGCATCAAGCAATGTTTCTTTTGTAAATACATTCACATTTAAGTGATGCCCTCCTTGCTCAACATAACCATCAAGCAGGGATACTAGGTTGTCTATTTGTTGATCAGTTATCATACTATTCTCCTTTTTTAATCATCATTCAAAAGTTCTGTTGGTTGCGAACAACTCGTACACTGTGTATTAGAATCAATATCTGCAACATTTGCAAAGACATCGTTTTTTTCAGCCATACCACGAATTGCATCTAAATCGAGCTCCCCTGCAAACACTTGTGCTTCTTTACCCAAGGCAGCAGGAATAATTGAAAAGGTCTTAGATATACCATCTTGAGCGTGGCGGAACGGTAGCTTTGCCACAGATGCTAAAGAAGCGGTTGCTCCGCTAGTATCGCGTCCATGCATTGGGTTTGCTCCTGGGGCTAGAGGAATTCCTTCTTTACGCCCATCCGGTGTATTCCCTGTTTTTTTACCATATACTACATTAGAAGTAATAGTTAAAATGGACATAGTTGGCACACCATCACGATACACGTGATACTTTCGAATTTTATTCATAAAATCTCGTACGAGGTTTACTGCTATTTGATCTACTCGGTCATCATCATTACCATATTTTGGAAAATCACCCTCAATCTCATAGTCGGTAACAATACCTTTTTCGTTACGAATAACTTTAACTTTTGCATACTTCATTGCAGAAAGAGAATCTGCTACAACCGACAAACCTGCTATCCCAGTAGCAAAATAGCGCTTTACCTCACGGTCGTGTAATGCCATTTGAATTCTTTCGTAGGCATATTTATCATGCATGTAATGAATAATATTTAAGGTGTTTACATATAAGCCGGCAAGCCATTCCATCATGTCATCAAATTTTTCCATTACATCAGTATAGTCTAAGTATTCGCCCTCAATGGCACGATATTTTGGAGCAACTTGTTCACCAGATTTTTCGTCAACACCACCGTTTATTGCGTACAACAAACACTTTGCAAGATTTGCACGCGCACCAAAGAACTGCATTTCCTTACCTAATCGCATAGAAGAAA
>CAYJNB010000025.1:0-16088 GCA_964371205.1 uncultured Treponemataceae bacterium | reverse complement strand
AACAGATTTTTGACGATATGGATGTTCGTATTGGAAAAATTTTTACTGGTCATTATTTAATCTTTAAAGATATTGTTCAGAGATTTGTAAATAATGACAGAAAAAACCTTATTTATATCGACAGGGTTAGCGAAGATAAACCCTTTGCTGATGGTACGGATTTGCGTTTAAAAGGCTTTCTAGACAAAATGAAAGAGCTTGACTTACAGGTCACTCATGATACGGTTCTTACTGGATTTACTAAGACATCTGATTTATATGATGAAATTTGTCGACGTGTAGATGCAGGCCTATCTTTTGATGGGGTAGTAGCACGCCATGATAGATTAGCTCATGTAGTTATAACAGCTTTGCAATCGAGGGGGATAAAAATTCCCCACGAGGTAGCGGTCACTGGTTTTGATAATTCAATAACAAGTAGAGTTATGTCTCCTTCTCTTTCTTCAGTAGAAATAAATCGCCCTTTAATTGGACAAGCTATTATTGAACTAATTGATAATATTACCGCAAGAAATCCGGATGAAACTTTTGAACGTACCTTTAAGGCTCATTATATAGTTCGTGAGAGCACCGGCTTTTAGTTTGCTACATGTTTCATGATAATTGCTAAAAATAAAACTTGACAAATGGATTTTCTCATGAGATACTTAATACAGATTAGTACATACGTGTGTACTAATCTTCTAATTACATAAGGAGGTTTCAATGAAACGATTTTTTGGACTTGGCTTGGCATTAATAATTGCTGTTACGACCTTAGTAGGATGCTCAGGTGGTTCTGATGCAAAGCACACACTTACAGTGTCTGGAATTGATGGAAGTTTAAACTACTTCCCAATTTATATTGCATATGAAAAGGGTTGGCTAGAAGAAGCTGATCTTGAAATTGAAGAGGTTTTATTTACCAATGGACCTGTTCAAATGGAAGCTCTTTCTTCCGATAGCTGGGACATTGGTTTTACCGGTGTTGGTGGTGTTTTATCCGGAGTTCTTGGATATGATGCTCTAATTGTTGGTGCTACAAATACTGACGATGGAACACAATATGCTTTTGCAAGAAATTCATCTGATTTAGTAACTTCAGGAAATGGACAAAACTCAATTAATGCAGATATTTATGGTAGTGCTGACGCATGGAAAGGTAAAGAAATTTTATGTAACACTGGATCGGTACTCCACTACTTATTAATTAAAACACTAGGTGGATTTGATTTAGCTCCTGAAGATGTAACCTTTATTGCTATGGATGTTCCTACTGCAAACTCTGCTTTCTTAGCAGGTGAGGGTGATGTTGTTGTTCTTACCGGTTCTGCTGGAACCTTCCCAATGTTAGCTGATTCTGCCAACTATACTCCTGTAACAAGCGGTAAGGTTGCAGAAACAAAGGTTCGCTGTTCTATTATGGCTAATAAAAATAGCTATGCAGATGCAGAAAAATATGAAGCAATGAAAGTTTTATTAGATGTATACTTTAAAACACTTGACTGGATGGCTAAAAATCCTGAAGAATCTTTGCAGTTAATGTTAGACTACTCAGATGCAAGCGGAAACCAAATGGACGAAACTACTGCTAAGTTATACATGAATGCAGATGAATACTACACAATTCAAGAAGCTGTAGACATGCTCAACAATACTGTAGATGGTACAACCAGTGAAATGGAACAAGACATTATTAATGTTTTAGACTTCTTTATCAAGTATGGAAACTACTCTCCAGAAGATCAAGACAAATTTAAAGGACATGTTGATACAAAACTTATGAACGATGTATATAACATGAAATAGTACAAACAGGAACTGTCGCAAGATTCTTGTTTTGCGACGGTTTTCCTAGATGCACATGATGGAGTGAGTATATGGCAATAGAAAAAGAAGTTCTTGAGGCTGCTTTAACTGATTGGAAGCAATCTCAAAAAAAAGAAAATTTTAAATACTCTTTAATGGGTGCAACTGGTATTATTATATTTTTACTTATCTGGCAGTTTTTATCTAGTACAGGTTTAGTTAATGCAAAAATGCTTCCAGCACCTACAACAATATTTGAAACATTAATATTCAAGGTTTCTCACACAGAACCTGATGGAAATACTCTTTTAGTAAATATTCTTGCAAGTCTTCAAGTAGCTCTTTCGGGCTTTTGTCTTGCAATTGTAATCGGTATACCTCTTGGCCTTGTAATGGGTTGGTGGCCCTTGGCAAGTCGCTTTTTGTTTCCAATCTTTGAATTAATTCGTCCAATTCCACCTATAGCATGGATTCCATTGGTTGTAGTTTGGATGGGAATTGGCTTAAATGCAAAAGCTTTAATTATCTTTTTTACCGCCTTTGTTCCTTGTGTTATAAACAGTTACACTGGGATAAAGCTAACAAATCAAACTTTAATAAATGTCTCTAAAACATTTGGAGCAAAAAATAGAGAAATCTTTATAAATGTAGGAATTCCTTCCTCTCTTCCAATGGTGTTTGCTGGAGTTCGTGTTGCACTTGGGAATGCATGGTCTACCTTAGTTGCAGCAGAAATGCTAGCAGCTGTTGCAGGCCTCGGCTATATGATTCAATATGGACGAACAATTGCACGGCCTGACCTTGTAATAGTTGGTATGGTTGTAATTGGGGCTATTGGAGCGATTCTCTCCTATGTTCTCTCAAGTCTTGAGCACCATTTTTTGCGATGGAAAGTTAACGTTTAGGGGAAGCACATGAATAAAAAAAACAAAGCATTAATATATAATTCACTCTACTGGGCATTACCATTTTTGGCTATCTTGTTTATTTTAATTGGTTGGATTTTGTTTTCATCAGAAAATCCGCGCTTAATGCCTAATCCGATGCAAGTATTTGAGCGTTTTATTAAAACTTTTACAAAACCAATTGCTCGTACAACTCTGATTGGTCATGCTCTTGCAAGCCTTTCACGTGTTCTGCTTGCACTGTTATTTTCTTGGGTAATTGGCATTACTCTTGGTATTCTCATTGGTTGGAATCGAAAATGTAAGGCAATAATAGGCACTTTATTTGAATTAATTAGACCTATTCCGCCAATAGCCTGGATTCCGATTGTAGTTATGTGGTTTGGCATTGGAGAGTTTCCAAAAATATTACTAGTTTTTATTGGAACCTTTGTGCCACTTGTTATTAACACCTCGGCAGGAATTGCTTTAGTAGATAATATAAACCTAAAAGTAGGAAGATCCTTTGGAGGAACCGAAACACAAATTTTAAGAGAAATTGTTATACCGACAGCCTTACCTTCAATTTTTGCAGGTATTAGAACTTCGGTTAGTAGCGGGTGGACAACTGTTCTTGCCGCAGAAATGCTTGCTGCTCAACGTGGTTTGGGAGCTCTTGTAACGAGGGGCTGGCAAGGAAGTGATATGTCTTTGGTTTTAGTTGCTGTTATAACTATTGCAATTATAGGTTCCTTATTAGCTTTAATCCTAAATAAATTAGAAAGTGTGGTTTGTCCGTGGAAAAACAAATAAAAATGAAAGTCGAGGGAGTATCTAAAACTTTTTACGGAAAGAAGGGATACTTTACTGCAATAGAAGATGTAAGTTTTAATGTACGAGAAGGTGAGTTTTTAGTAATTCTAGGTCCTGGCCGTTGTGGTAAAACAGTTTTGCTAAATATTCTGTCAGGTTTAGAAACTAAAAGTACAGGAAATATCTACTACGATTCAGAAAAGATGGAAGGAGTAAATCCGGAAATTGCTATGGTGTTCCAAAAGCTTGCCTTAATGCCATTTAAAACAGTTATGCAAAATGTTGAATTAGGTCTTAAATTTAAAGGTATGCCAAGAGAAGAAAGAGAAAAAATCTGTCAAAAGTATATCGACCTTGTGGGACTAAGTGGATTTGAAAAATCATACCCGCATCAACTTTCTGGGGGAATGAAACAACGGGTTGGTATTGCACGTGCATATGCTAATGATCCAAAGCTTCTTATTATGGATGAACCGTTTGGGCAACTAGATGCTCAAA
The DNA here is from genome assembly GCA_964371205.1 of uncultured Treponemataceae bacterium. GTDB lineage: Bacteria > Spirochaetota > Spirochaetia > Treponematales > Treponemataceae > CAYJNB01. The sequence continues at coordinate 12,105 of CAYJNB010000025.1, read as the reverse complement.
CGCGCTATGCTATGCAAGACGAAATTTTACGTATCTGGGAACATGAAAAGAGAACAGTAATCTTTGTAACTAACAATATTGAAGAAGCCTGTTATCTTGGAGATAGAATTATTTTGTTAAGTGATTGTCCAGCAAAGGTTAAAGAAATTTACGAGATTTCGTTTCCTAAGCCACGAGATATTGTTAGTACCGAATTCCTACAGTTACGAACCAAAATTTCAGATAATACTGATTTATCAATCTAAAAAAGGTAGAAGTGTATGTCAAAAGAAGTAGATAATAGACCGGTTAAAATTGAAGTAAAAGATTTAACAAAAAAGTTTGGCGACTTACTTGTTTTAGATAACTTAAATTTCAATATAAAGAAGAATGAATTTGTATGTGTTGTAGGTCCCACCGGCTGTGGGAAAACAACCTTTTTAAACTGTTTAACTCGCATTTATGAACCTACAGAGGGAGATTTGTATATAGACGGTGTACCGGCAAATCCTGAAAAACATAATATTTCCTTTGTTTTTCAAGAACCTTCAGCTCTTCCGTGGCTAACAGTAAAACAAAACATTGCCTACGGACTAAAAATTAAGAAAATTCCGGCAGACGAAATAGAGAGAAGGGTAAATCAAATTCTTGATCTTATGGGCTTGCAAGAATTTAAAGATTCATATCCTTCTGAGCTTTCCGTAAGTGCAGAGCAGCGCATAATTATTGGACGCTCATTTGCAATGAAACCAGACCTACTGCTAATGGATGAACCATACGGACAGATGGATGTTAAGGTTCGTTTTTACTTAGAAGATGAAGTTATTCGGTTATGGAAAGAACTAGGTAGTACTGTAGTGTTTATTACCCATAATATTGAAGAGGCTGTATATTTAGCAGAGCGTGTAATTATTCTCTCTAATAAACCAGCTGGAATAAAAGAAGAGGTACTTATTGACTTGCCTCATCCACGCAATATTACTGATCCAAAGTTTATTGAGTATAGAAATTATATTACAGACAAGATTAAATGGTGGTAACAAATGAAAGTACTTTGCATAGATAAAAAAGAAACACTTCTTGTTCGCGATTTTGAAATGCCACAAGTAACACAGAAAAATGCTGTAATTAAAATGATTAAGTGTGGTATCTGTGGTTCAGATGTAACTGCATATCGAGGAAGCAATCCTACAATGAAATATCCTGTGAATGGGATTGGTCATGAAGGCGTTGGCATTATTGAAGCTATAGAACAAAACGAAAAGGGTCTTAATAAGGGCGATAGAGTTGCTCTTGAGCCCTATGTTCCATGTAACTCTTGTTATATGTGTAAGCAAGGACGTTTTAATAACTGTACCGATATTCGTGTTTGTGGTGTGCATAAGGATGGGATGATGGCAGAGTATTTTTCTCATCCGATTCAATTATTATATAAAATTCCGGATGAAATGACATTTACTGAGGCAGCCTTTGTTGAACCATTAACTATTGGATTACATGGGGTAGCGCGAGCAAAGGTAGGTAAAGGTGACTGGTGTGTTATTTTTGGTTCTGGAACGATTGGACTTATGGCAGCTTTTGGTTGTATAGAAAAAGGTGCAACACCTATTCTTATTGATATTGTTGATTCGAAATTACAAAGAGCAAAGACATACGGCTTTGAACACGTAATAAATTCCCAAAAAGAGGATGTTGTTCAGCGACTTTTAGAATTGACAAATAATAAGTTACCCGAAAACCTCATTGAATGTACAGGTTCTCCTCAAGTTATTTCAAAAATGCATGATTACGTCTGCTACGGCGGGCGAATTGCACTGGTAGGATGGCCAAAAGCTCCGGTAGAAATAAATACGGTGCGCTCAACACAAAAGGAACTAGAAATATATACATCGCGAAATTCAAATGCTCAGTTTCCTACAGCAATGGAGATGATCAAGAATAAAAAGTTACCCATTAGTGATTTAGTAACTAAGGAAATATCGCTTTCAGAGGTAGAATCAACTATTTTAGATATGATAGACCACCCTGATAATTACACAAAAGTAGTTGTTGAAATTCAATCGATGTAAAGGATATATATGTTAGTTTCATCTGAAAAAATGCTAAAAAATGCAAAAAAAAACGGCTATGCTGTTCCAGCGATTAATACGCAAGGGGGCAATTACGATATAATCTGGTCAATTTGTAAGGCAGCTCAAGAAATGTCTTCGCCTATTATTTTAGCGCATTATGCTTCTACTGGGGCATATTCTGGACACGATTGGTTTTATACCGTAGCAAAATGGTGTGCAAATAAGGTAGATGTTCCTGTTGCAATTCATCTTGATCATGGAGATAGTTTTGATATCTGTATGGAAGCTTTAAAAATTGGCTTTACCTCAATTATGATAGATGCCTCTTCTCAATCAATCGAGGAAAATGCAAGAATATCGAGCGAAGTAATCAGGGTTGCTCACGCATTCAATGTGCCTGTAGAGACCGAAATTGGAGAACTGCTGCGTCTTGACTCAAAAGATGTAAAGCAAGTACCATCTAATACGGCGGATCCTGAAACAGTTAGAAAATATTTAGAACTGTGTAGCCCAGACAGCTTGGCTATAGGAATTGGCAATGCCCATGGATACTATGCAGAAAAACCGGACATTAGGTTAGATGTTCTTCAAGCTGTAAGCGAATTTTCAGATATTCCACTGGTATTACATGGCTGTACCGGTATGGATGACGCCGTAATTGATAAAGCAATTTCGTATGGCATTGCTAAAATAAATTTTGGTACACAGATACGATATCAGTATTTGGAACATTTTAAAAATAGCCTCGATAATCTTGATCATCAAGGTCATTCGTGGAAAATTTCTGCTCACATTGCAGAGCTTTTATCCCAAGATGTAAAAGAAATTATTCGAGTTTCTAAATCAGAGAAGAGGGTATAAAACTTTTAACTACAAAAAAATAAGCCGAACTGTTCAGTTTGAACACTCGGCTTTTTTCTTTTAGTCTTACTTTTGTGGCAAGGCACTAATAATAGTTTCTCGTATTTTTTCTGGAAGTGCTTGCTGTTCTTCCTTAGTCATGTTCGCAATAGGCACCGGGTCGTGGATGGTAACAGTTACCTTTCCTTTTCCAAGCCCTTTGTTTTCTTCAAATAAGTGGTAGGTACCATCTATACTTACCGGAACGATTGGAGCGCCTGATTTAAATGCAAGTTTAAAACTACCAGCTTTAAAATCAATTACAGGACCACCCTTGCTACGGTGCCCTTCGGGAAAGATAACAAGAGAGTAGCCATTTTTTACCTTGTTTATCGCTTCCATCATAGCCTCAAGTGATTTGCGCGGATTCTTTCTGTCTAGGAAGGTACACTGCATAATTTCCATCCATTGAGCAAGCATAGGTATCTTTTTAAGTTCAACCTTAGCAACAAAGGCAAACCGCTTTTTAAAATAGCCGAGCATTACAGGGATATCAAAATAGCTTTGGTGATTACCCACAAAAACCACTGAACCTTCGGGGATTTTTTCCATTCCGCGAATCTCTACTTCGCTTTTAGTAAGCGATACAAGATAGCGCCCCCATTCTCCAACACATTGCTCTACAAAGTCGTCTCTCTCGGCTATTTTGCCTTCATTTTGTAATTTTTGAGCATGGCGTAACTTTCCATTGTAGGTTATTAAATAGGCAAAAAACTTAACCAAAGCCACTAACGTATTAAAAAATCTAAACATAAAAATTCCTTTTGAGTGGTATTATCTACCACAGCATTGCTTGTATTTTTTGCCCGATCCACACGGACAAGTCTCATTTCTTCCCACTTTTGGAACAGAACGAACCACAGTAGCTTGTTGCGGATTACTTCTCTCGTTCATTGGCGTGTGTGGCTGTTGTCCTTGCGCAAATGAGTCAGAAGAGGCATGCTGCGCATTCATACTGATTGTGCGCTGTTGCACTTGCTGTTCGTCTTTTTTCTGTACGGTTACCCTAAACACTTTAGAGGCAATTTCGAATCGAATTGCATCAAGCATATCGTAGAAAATAGAAAATCCATCATTCTTATATTCGGTAAGTGGATTCTTATGTCCATATGAGCGCAAGTACACAGCTTCTCGCAATGCTTCAAGTTGTTCAAGATGGTCGAGCCAGTTTTTATCTATTGACTGTACATATTGATAGCGAATAAACATATTTAAGCCGTGGCTTCCGGCAAGTTCTTCTTTTTTTGCAATATCTGAGCGCAAAGTATCTAAGATTTTAGAAGCAACGCTATCTCCTGCTTGCTCAATTTCGGCAACTTCAAGATGGATCCCAAAGGATTGTTTAATATCTTCAAGCATTGTAGCAAGTGTGTTTTCTGTACCCTTGCGTTTTTGCAAAATCATCTTTTCTTCAAGATCTTCTACATATTCTTTTGCTGTATTTAAAACACGCTCTTTAAGGTTTTCATCTGCTAAAATTGCATCACGCTGATTATAAATAAAAGTACGTTGTTCGTTTAGCACGTTATCGTAATCGAGTAGGTGTTTACGAATCTCAAAGTTGCGAGCTTCAACACGTGATTGTGCTTTTTCTATACCGTTACTCAACCACGGATGGTAAATTGGCTCTCCCGGCTGCATACCGATTCGAGACATTACCGACTTCATGCGCTCGCCACCGAACAGTCTCATAAGAGAGTCGTCCATAGAAATATAGAACTTACTGCGACCGGGGTCTCCCTGCCGTCCTGAGCGTCCGCGTAACTGGTTATCAATACGACGACTCTCGTGGCGCTCTGTACCCATTACGTACAGTCCACCGGCTTCTTTTACCTTTTCATAATCGCTCTTCCATTTTTCAACTTCCGAGGTGAATGCAGCCTTGTATTGCTCCTCTGTTGCAGTGGTTCCCGCTTTTTTGTGCGCCCTAAATTCAGGATTTCCCCCTAGTTTAATATCGGTACCACGACCTGCCATGTTTGTTGCAATGGTAACAGAACCGAGCGCTCCGGCCTCTGCAATAATCAGCGCTTCTCGAGCATGATTTTTTGCATTCAATACTTCGTGACGAATACCGCGACGAGTAAGTAGGGCAGAAAGCAATTCAGATTTTTCGATAGATACCGTACCCACCAGGACCGGCTGGCCTTTTTTATGACACTCAGAAATTTCTAAGCAAATTGCTTCCCATTTATCGGCTTCGTTTAAATATACCTCATCGTGCTCATCAACACGAGCAATAGGTTTGTTTGTAGGAATTACCACTACATCTAAACCATAAATTTTGTTAAATTCGACTGCTTCAGTGTTTGCAGTACCAGTCATGCCAGAAAGTTTTGAGTACATGCGGAAAAAGTTTTGGAAAGTAATAGTTGCAAGTGTTCGGTTGCGCTGTGCAATACGAATATGCTCTTTTGCTTCAATTGCTTGATGTAAACCATCTCCATAACGACGGCCTTCTAAAATACGGCCGGTAAATTCATCTACAATTTGAACTTGTTTTTCTTTTACTACATAATCAACATCGATTTTATACAGGTTATGAGCGCGTACCGCTTGGGTAAAATAGTGAATAAATTCAAAGTTTTCTTCGTCAAATAAGCTACCTTTAATAAGGTTTTTGCTCTGTAAAATATGTTCAATTTTGAGCATACCGGCATCGGTAAAAGAAACCTTTTTAGATTTTTCGTCAATCTTATAGTCGCCTTCAACTGTCTCACCTTGAGCCTCATCGGGATACAATCCTGTTTCAGGGTTCTTTGTAACCTCGTCAAGCTGCCCAACGTACTTATCTACCTCGTAAAATTTAGTGGTATCATCTTCGCCTTGCCCGGAAATAATAAGAGGGGTTCGAGCCTCGTCAATTAAGATAGAGTCAATTTCGTCAACAATACAAAAGGCAAAGCCGCGCTGTACCTTTTTCTCGGCATACACTTGCATGTTGTCGCGAAGATAGTCAAACCCAAACTCGTTGTTTGTACCATAGGTAATATCGCAATTATAGGCAGCTTTACGAGCCTCGTTGTCCATGTTAGAAAGGATTGAACCAACTGTTACCCCCAAAAAGGAGTACACCGGCTTCATCCAGTTAGAGTCACGCTCTGCAAGGTAGTCGTTCACCGTAACAATGTGCACACCCTTGCCAGCAAGACTGTTTAAATAAGCGGCTGCAACACACATGAGCGTCTTACCTTCACCGGTTTTCATCTCAGTAATGCGCCCAGAATTGAGCACCAAAGATCCCATAATTTGTACATCGAAGGCACGCTCGCCAAGCACTCGTTTTGCCGCTTCCCTAGCAAGGGCAAAAGCCTCACTCAAAATCGCATCGAGTGTCTCACCCTCGGTAAGACGCTTTTTAAGCTCTTCAGTTGTTTTAGGAAAATCTTCGTCAGATAGAGAAGAAGCCCAGCTTTCTTTTTCTGCAATACTCTTTACAATCGGTTGCAACTCTTTTATATCTCGGTCTTGTTTTGACCCAAAGAACAGTGTCATAATATTATTTAACATGCAACTATAGTACTACAAAAAAGCAATGCGGTCAATTGAAAAACAAAGATGAAATGCAACGAGAATAAGAGAAAGCAATAGGTTTTATGTATTTTCTATATTAAGACTACTTGGTAGATACAATAAGTTCTGCAAAAAAATCGTCTAGTTTTTTTTCAAGTTCTTCATTTATTTTGTTTGTTGCAGCGTTTAAATCTTGAAGTTTAAGCGTAGGTGTCTTTACTGTAAAGTATATTGAAACCCACACTTTTCGGCCAGTTCGTGTAATGTCATAAAAATCTGGGGCAAAATTATACTCATCTAAAATGGCGTCAGCTTTTTGTTTTACATACTCAACAATTTCGCTTTCAGGGGCAAATAGAAATATATCTTTTATGGAAACTAGAATCATTTTAAAAAATGTAGGAACCATAAAAATTACAATAAAAAGAGATACAATTGAATCTACATAAGGGCTTATAAATCCTAAGGGTGTTCCAACAAAAAATGATGATGCATAAAAAGCCACAGCCATACCAAGACCAGAAAATACATCTAATTTCCAGCCCATTATTTCCGCCCTTGCTGTCGGAGAGGCTATTTTTTTATTTATTTTTCGTAAAAGAATGTAGGCAATAAAAGCAGCAATGCCCATAACAAGCTGGAATAGAGAAATCTGTTTACCATCAATTACGTTTCCTCCCGAAAGAGCAATTTCTATACCAGCTATAGAAAGCCCAAGCGTTACTGCAAGCATCATAAATGCTTTAATAATAATAAAAACACTTTCTACCTGCCCAAATCCAAAAGGATGTTTTTCGGAAATTGGCTTATAAAAGAGAGGTGTTAAAAAAAGTGTTAGTCCAATTACAACAAGCTCAGAGGAGTCATACATAGCATCAAAAAGTATGGCCTGAGATCTTGTATGCAGTGCCATAATTATTTCAACCACTGCAAAACAAACTGCAAGTAAAAAAGAAAGTCGCAAAACTATTTTTTCGATTTTTTCTGTTTTGTCCATAGAATTACCCATGTTCAAATTGTAGCAAATAGATTTAAGAACTGTCAACACGCACGGCGCACGGGTGATTTTTAGGCTTGGTTTCTTCTATAAGTAATTTTAACCACAAAGTACACTATTTTACAATACTACTGTTGACATATAGCCATTTAAACAGTACTATATACTAATATATTAGCTAGGCTAAACAATTATTTTTATTTTAAAAGGGAGACCTCACCATGAAAATGACAATGAGATGGTACGGTAGCAAGCACGACACCGTTACCCTAGAACAAATCAAACAAACAGGTTATGCAACCGGTGTTATTTCTATGTTATACGAAAAAATGCCCGGTCAAGTATGGGAACAATCAGAAATCAAAGCACTTAAAGATGAAGTAGAAGCAGCAGGACTTACACTCGATGGTATCGAAAGTGTAAACGTAAGCGACGCTATTAAAACTGGTGCTGCTGACCGCGATAAGGACATCGAAGCTTATATTAAATCATTAGAAAACCTCGGAAAAGAGGGAATTAAAATGGTTGCCTATAACTTTATGCCTGTTTTCGACTGGACACGTACAGAACTCGCACGCGTAAGAGCTGATGGTTCAACTGTACTCGCATACAGCCAAAAAACAGTAGATGCAATCGACCCAGAAAACATGTTCGAATCAATCGCTAACGATATGAACGGAACTGTTATGCCAGGTTGGGAGCCAGAACGTATGGCAAAGGTAAAAGAACTTTTTAAAATCTACAGCGAAGTAGATGAAGAAGCACTCTTTGCAAACCTAAAATACTTCCTCGAAGCAATTATGCCAACCTGCGACAAATACGACATTAACATGGCAATCCATCCAGACGATCCAGCATGGAACATCTTTGGCCTTCCACGCATTATTAAAAATGTAGACAACATCCAACGCATGATGAAAATGGTAGACAACCCACACAACGGTGTTACCTTCTGTGCCGGTTCATACGGAACAAACTTAAACAACGATCTTCCTGCAATGATACGCTCACTAAAAGGACGCATTCACTTTGCGCACGTACGCAACCTCAAGTTCAACGACGGAATGAACGACTTTGAAGAAGCAGTACACCTTAGTTGCGACGGAAACTTCGACATGCACGCAATCGTAAAAGCACTCTACGACATCGGCTTTACAGGTCCAATCAGACCAGACCACGGCCGCATGATTTGGGGCGAAAAAGCAATGCCAGGCTACGGACTCTACGACCGCGCCCTCGGTGCTGCATACATCTGCGGACTCTGGGAAGCAGTAGAAAAAGAAACTAAGGCTGCCAAATAAGGCTGATACTTATTTTAAGGGGAGGGGGAAAGCCTTCCCCCTGGGTTCAGCCGACCTTCGTCGTCTTCACCACACCCCCTTCTAAAAAAGGCGTAAATCGCTCCATCCGGACCGTTTACGCCTTTATTGTTTTAAAGAAGTTTTTGCTTTGCTAACTATGAGTAGCAACTAGCCAAGCTTTACAATATCTTTGCCTAATTCTTTGTTAATTATTTGACCGAGTGAGTTGTAAATTGCAGAGAGTCCGCAAAAGATTCCCTCAATACCGGCAATAACTTTAATAGTATGGTTATCAGTAAAGTCAGCAAGAGCAAGTAGTATAAACAAGATTGTAAGAGAAGCAAAAACTACTTGAGTTGCTTTGTTATGTGAAAGTGTTCCTATAAACATTCCACCAGTAAAAATAGCCCATAAAAGTAAATATGCACCCATAGAGGTTAGGTCTGCAGGATTACTTACAGGAAGTACCCAAATTATTACTAAAGACCACCAAAAAGTGCCATAAGCGGTAAAAGCAGTAGCACCAAAGGTATTACCTGCTTTAAATTCCATAATCCCTGCAATAATTTGTGCAAGTCCGCCGAGTGCAATTCCCATACCTACAATCACAATAGAAAGTGGTAAAAAGCCCGCATTGTGAAGGTTTAATAAAACCGTTGTCATACCAAACCCAATAAGCCCAAGCGGGGCAGGGTTTGCGATTCCTGATTGATTACTCATCATTTCTTCCCTTAACATTAATATTTTCAGAGATGATAACATATTTTAGAAAAAAAAATAATCATTTTTATCAATTTTCTTAAAAAAAGTTACAAAACTTGTTTTATGAACCCAATATATGTATGGAGGTAGAAATGCAAAATACACGTATTGAAAAAAACGACAAAGCAGAGTATACTGCTTATAGTAGTTATGAAAAAATGCTGAATCCGACGAATGATTACTTTGCTCGCTACTTGTTTGCAAATCCCGGTAACGAGGGTATTTTGCTTCATTTTTTGAACGCACTACGCAAGAATGCAAATGAGCCTCTTTTTACTGATTTAGAAGTACTTGACTCATTTAATCTTAAAGAGAATGTCCTTGAGAGGCAAACAGTGGTCGATGTTAAGGCTCGTACGGCGACTAACGAACTTGTGTTGGTAGAAGTGCAAAACATTGCAAACGCGGGATTTATTTCGCGTGTTTTGTATTATATTGCAGTAAATTATACAAAACAAGTGAATATCGACCTTAGTAAACTTGCGCAGGCAAAGACAAGAAGAATAGACTACACAAAATTAAAACCGGTAATTAGTGTCAGTTTATTAAACAACGACTTGCAATTAGCATCAAGGCGAGCACATAGCGTATATCGAATGCATGAGATACAATCAGGTTGTGAGCTAAGCAAAGATTGGGAAGTGCATTTAATTGAGTTAAAGAAGAAAGATAAGGACATTCACAAAGATCTAGCTTTGTGGATACAGTTTTTTACCTCAAAAGATTTGGAGGCAGATAAAGTGGCAATAATAGAATCAAATCCCTATTTTGAAGAAGTGTATGATCGCTACAAAAAATTTTCAGGCGACGTAGAGCTAATGGAAAAATATCGCGATATACAAGCCTTTAATATTACACAACAGCATATGTATGATGTAGAACGATCTGAAGGGCATCAGCAAGGACTAAAAGAAGGACGCGAAGAAGGCTTAAAACTAGGACGTCAAGAAGGCCTGCTCCAAGGAATTGAACAAGGAATTGAACAAGGAATTGAACAAGGAATTGAACAAGGCGCGCGAGAAAAAGCAAGAGAAGCTGCTCAAAAACTTTTACTAATAAAGTTACCTATTGAACAGATTGCGCAAGTAACAGGTTTGTCTGTGGAAGAAGTTGAGTTATTAAATTAACGGAAACTTACTTTTAATTTCGTCCATAAAGGATATTCAGCGTACGTAACCAGTCGGCTTTTTCTTCGCTTAAATGTTCTCTACTCATTCTCCACTGCCAGTTTATACCGCCAATCTTTGAAGGGAAATTCATGCGTCCTTCACTGCCAATGTTAAAAAAATCTTGCATTGGAATAATGGCAAATCCCGCAATAGACGAGAAAGCTAGGCGTATCAATTCTGCAGCAATTTGATGCTCTGCACATTCGCCAAGATATCTCATTAGTACTGATTTTTCTTCTGCACTTAAACTGTTTATCCAGCCTTGTAGCGTTTCGTTATCATGGGTTCCGGTATATACAACACAGTTTGAGGTATCGTATGTATGTGGTAAAAAGTAGTTTTCCAAACTACCATTATTATATTCTCCCATGTCAAAGGCAAATTGTAGAACCTTCATACCAGGAAAATTATTATCGTCACGAAGTTTTTCAACACGTTCTGTTATTACGCCAAGATCCTCTGCAATGAGTGGCAGATCGCTACCGAGTTTTTCTTTTATGCAATCAAATAAGTCTTGATAAGGCCCTTTTTCCCACTTACCATTTACAGCAGTTTCCTCTCCCACAGGAATTGCCCAGTATGCCTCAAAACCTCTAAAATGGTCTATTCTAATTATGTCTGAGAGGGTAAGAGCATGTTTTATGCGCTCAATCCACCAAGCATAATCGTCTTTTTTCATTTTTTTCCAGTCGTACAGCGGATTTCCCCACATTTGCCCTGTTTTACTAAAGTAATCTGGAGGCACGCCTGCAACGGCTTTTGGACGTCCCGTCTTATCTAACTGAAAAAGTTCTTGATTTGCCCATACATCAGCTGAGTCAGATGCAACAAAGATCGGAATATCTCCAATTATAGAAATGCCTTTTTTATTTGCATAGGCTTTGAGATCAAGCCACTGATTCATAAAAAAATACTGAATAATCGCAAACGACTCTATTTCTTCTGTATGTTCCTCTTGCCATTTTTGAACCGCATCTTTTTTATGTAAGGCTAGCTCTTTTGGCCAATAGTTACTCCACATAGCACCCTCTACATGTTCTTCTTGTGCAAGTTTATCGTAGTGATTTTTTATGCTCATAAAGGTTGCATATTCTAAAAGCCAGTTTTTGTGTTTTGTATAAAAAAGTTTGTATTCTGTAAGCTGTGCTTTTTTTGCATTTTTAAGAAATTGTTTTGCTGCAAGTTGTAATAATGGAGTTTTCCAATAAATAACGGCACTATAATCAACGTTACCGTCGTACCAAATATATTCAGGTAGCTCAAGCTGCTCACGCGTTAGAAATCCTTGCTCACACAGTATTTCTATATCAATTAAAAGGGGGTTACCTGCAAAGGTAGAAAATGATGCGTAGGGCGAATCTCCATAACCGGTAGGGCCCAAAGGAAGTGTTTGCCATAGCGTTTGACCTGCA
>CAYJNB010000024.1:5678-16122 GCA_964371205.1 uncultured Treponemataceae bacterium | reverse complement strand
AAATAGGATAAAATGAGCTATCTGCAAGTTTAATTCCAATCTTTGTTTGAGCCATACATATCTCCAGTACTTATATGGTAGTATGCAAATCTTTTCTTGTCAATGCATTTTGATAGTAGTATATAATTTTTTGATTTTTTACAAGTTTAAAATAATGTTTCTTCTAAAATCAAGCAGGCATCTTCAATACAACCATCACAAGAACGTAGCTTTGGTTTGCCTGGCTCACCTAATAGCTCTCTGCAGATAATAGATGTATTTTTTTGTTTAAATCTAATACTCATGTTATTAACAAGTGCATATGTTTCGCCTTTTGTAATACCTTTTTCGATACTACCAGAACTATTTTTAAAACCGGCTACAATGGCCATAGCAGAAACAGCACCGCAAACCTCTTTTTGACCACCTAAGCCAAGCCCAAATCCCTCCGAAGCGCGAAACAAAGTTGACTCATCTACTTCAAGAATATCTGAGAAGGCGCACACTACCGACTGACAGCAGTTATACTTATTTTTATGATTCTCTAATGCTTTTGCTAATCTTGATTCCATACCGATTACTATACACTAATTTGCACATTCTGTCTATTATCTTTATTTTTTTAGCATAAAACAGAAGAAAAAAAAAGACTTTCGCTTGAATTTTATCTAAAAACTTGTATACTGTAAATGTACATAAATAATTAGGATTGTTAAACACAATATTACTGTAGCAGCTTAGTCAAGGAAATCCTAGATGCATTCAAATAAGTTCTTTTATATTTTTATCGTAGTTATTCTAATTTTTGCTTTTTATCCCCGAGCAAATACTGAAGAACCAACTGTAGTTACGGTAGGATACTATCTCGGATTCAACATTATTAAAAATCCCAATTCATTACAAGCAAGAGGATTTGGTTACGATATCTTGCAAAAAATAGGTAGAGAGCTAAACATTCAATTTGAATTTGTTGAGCTGAATAGTTCTGCCTTCGATGCAGTAGCAAATGAAGAAGTCGATATAGCAGGCCTTTTTGTTAAAAATCCTGAAAGAGAAAAAAAAGTTGTCTTTTCTTCGTCTGCATATAATCAAGTCCAATATGGCTTAGCAACGAAGGGAAACCAAAATGTATTTTATGACGATCCAGCTTCGATTGACGGAAAAAAAGTAGCAACATTTTTCGACAGCTATGCTAACGACTTGCTTGATGATTACCTACACCAAAATAATATTTCTGTTCAATATGTATATGGTGATGTAGACTCCTATACAGAGCTTGACGCCGATTATTATTTAATCTATACAGATAATGATAGACTTGTTAACTTTTATACAATATTAAATTTGGGAGTAAGCTATACCCATTTTATTACTTCAGAAAAAAACCAATCTCTAATGAATCAAATCGATGCTGCGTATAAAAACATTGTCTTAAATGACAATAATTTTATAGAAGATTTACAATCAAAATATAGGAATTTAGGCGGTGAATTTAGAACCAGATCGTTACGACGTGAGGAAGCAGAGCTATTAAAAGGAAAAACATTTACTGTAGGATATACTTCGAACCATACACCATACCAGTATACAAACAAAAATGGTGCACCAGCTGGGATGATTATTGATATTCTTAATATGCTCGCCAGCGACTACGGCTTTTCTATAGACTATAAACCCTACATTTTTTCTAATGGTACAGCAAATCATAGCGAGTTTGATTTGCTTGTGTCTATCCTTGGAGAGACTGAAGATGCAAGTCAATATTATCAAAGCACCTATCCATATTATAATTTGCCTTTAGTAATGCTATTAAAAGAAAAAGGAAATTTTAAGTCTCTCCAAGACTTAAAAAACAACAAAAGTCGTATTGGACTCCCGTATTATATAGACTTTGATTATAACACCTTTTACGAAGATTTTTTACAGAGCAAAATTACGCTTAGCCCCAGCTACGAAGGACTTATTAACAGCTTAACCGAAGAGACAATAGATGGAATACTTCTTATAGATTCAGGGGCAGATTATGCACGATTATCTTTTAGGGAGAACGTACTTATTCAACCAACGGATTTAGTTTTGCCGCTAAAATTTCATTTATCAAATAAAACTGCAGAAGAATATATGGATATCTTTAATACTATCCTTAGTAGAGTAAATGATACAGAATTCTATCGAATAAGACAAAAACACATTGAAGAATTTTTGCCAGCTTTTGATATTCGCCTCTTTTTTATTAAAAACATAATATATTTTATAATAATTGCTTTTACAATACTTTTAGCAATATTACTCTCAATAATCTATTCTCAAAAAAATTATAAAGAAAAAATTGTTAAAATACTCCAGACAGATGAACTAACAGGGCACCTATCTTTGCGTTATTTTCGAGAACTTGTGGTAGAACGCTTACAAAATGCTGGTAGTAGTGAGTACGAAATTATCTCATTCGACATAGACTTCTTCCGTCTTATTAACAATTATTTTGGAATGGAGACAGGAACAAAGGTTATAAAGGGATTAGCAGACGCTCTACGTAAGGCATATTCGCAGACCTCCACACTCATAGCTCATGGAACTGCCGATAAATTTATACTATTCGGCAGAGTAGATGAATGCGAAGACATAGAACGTATTGTATCGCTTTACTTACAACCAGCTGTAAAAGAAATTGTCGGCAAGCAGTACAATCTAAGCATGTCAATTGGAATATACAAAATAGCAGGTGCTGCAGAAGACATTAACACACTAATAGACTATAGCGATATAGCGCGTAGCAAAGGTAAAAAACAACACAGAACAACCTACACCTATTTTGACGAAAAAATGCGAAAGGAATATATAGACACTGCAACTGTAACATACAAGATGGAAGGCGGTTTACGTAATAACGAATTTAAAATGGTATTTCAGCCAAAAATAAACTTAACAACACTAGAAATTTGTGGTGCAGAAGCTCTAGTTAGATGGCATCAAGAAGGTCAAGAGCCCATTTACCCTTACGACTTTATTCCAATTATGGAAGCAAATGGATTTGTATTAAATCTAGATCTCTATGTATTCGAAGAAGTGTGTCGTTTTCTGAACGAGAATTATTCAGAATATCCGGTACCAAAGATCGCAATAAATATGTCTGCAATTACACTGTCAGAACCATCTATTATCGATAGTCTAATGCGAATCGTAGAGAAATACCGTGTTAAACCAAGAGAATTAGAAATCGAACTTCCAGAAAGTGCTTGGGCAGACTTTGGCAGTGTACTCGACGAAAAAGTTAAAACACTCAAGCATCTTGGTTTTAGTATTGCAATGGACGATTTTGGAACAGGGATTTCCTCTCTTAACCGATTAAGTGACATTAATATTGACATAATAAAACTAGACAATTCTTTCTTGGAACACAATCAACATACAGAAAAAGGTACAATAGTTATAGAAGAAATTATGGCTTTAACAAAACGTCTAGAAATTAGCGTAATTGCTGAAGGAACTGAAACACTTGAACAAGCAAAATGGCTCCGTAGTTTAAAATGCGATATTGCACAAGGCTTCTATTTTAGCAAACCATTAGATGAAGAAGAATTTAAACTATACTTAAAAGAAGATAATACATACACGTTAGACTAAAATACTCTAGTACTTAAAGTCTAACGACCTTTACGATGAGCTTCTTTATACTTAAACATTGCCTGATCAGCTTGTGCCATAACGTCGTTAAAACTTTTTCCATCTTTTGGATACAAAGCATAACCTATACTACAAGAAATATGAATTTCTTTTCCTGCAATTAAAAAAGCATCTTCGGAAAGTGCAAGTATTCGTGCAGAAATTTGTTCGCACATAGGCAAATCGTGAACTTCAGGAATAACAACTAAAAACTCATCTCCGCCAATTCGTGCAAGAAAGGTATGTTTTTTAAAGTTCGAAACTAAGCGCTCAGCAAAAATCTGAAGCAGTATATCGCCAACATCATGACCATAAGTATCATTAACAGGCTTAAACTTGTTTAAATCAAGATAAAAAATTGAATAGCCTTCCATCGCAGTCTCAGGCATACATTTAGCATATAACTCCAAAGCACGTCTATTGCGCAATTTTGTTAGAGGATCAGTTAATGCTTGCTCTTGGCTATTCCTATGCTGGATTTCGACATGTCTTAGAATTACATAAATTAAACTAGATATCGCCAAAATAGCTAATGCTATAAAGCTAGTATTTTGAAGAATTGATTTTTGAGCATTTCGCTGATAAAGAGAAATACTCCACTTTCCCTGTCCGATTTCAAAATTATACTCTTCTCGTGCATCTTCAGGGTCAAAAGCTGGCGACTTATATAATTCAACACTGTTACCACTATATATTGATGAAACACGGTATTCATAACCAAGCTTATCTAAGTCTAAAATACCAGTACCTTTTAAGAAACCACCAGTAGGGCGGATAATAGATGCAACAAAACCCCAAAACTCAGACGTTCCATCTCTATCAATAAAAATTGGATTGCGCGCTACAAGACCTGGAACACCAGTCATAAGCATATAAGGCCCTGAGGACACAATACTATGTGATTCCATAGCTTTAATAGCATCTACCTTTGCAGCATCATCTTCAAAAACATTGTAGCCTATAGAAGCCTCATTACCTTCAAGAGGGTACGTTTTTTGAATAATACCATCTGGCATATAGGCAATTGCCAAATGAATATCATTTTTATATGCTAATTTCATTAAAACTTCTAACTCTGCGCTTGGAATTGTGCCATTATTTAGTATAGTTACAGCCTTAATAACCTCTGTAACTTGTGCAGCTTCATTCACCGCTACTTGTACACGTTCTGCATACAGCATTGTAAGTGATTGCTCATAAGCTACCACATCTTGCATCTGATTTGAATAACTGTTAAATACAACAAAAGCAGATATAACAAGTAGAATTAAAAACACTATTTTTGAATACTTCATTATATGATCACTCCACAGTATGTACGATTTATTGAAGAATACATATCTTTATTGTAAAGGAGCCCACCCTTTTTGTCAAACATAATTTAAACATGCCCTAGTCTTGAAATAAATAAGATTATGGGTTACAGTTAATTATATAGAACTTTATATATAATTTTATGCATTCATACCAATAGGAGATGCTATGAAAACGGTTTTAGTAGTTGACGATTCACGCCTAATGCGGACCATGATCAAGAGCGCATTACGAAACTTAAATATTGATGGAACCTTTATAGAAGCTAGCAATGGAGCAGAAGCACTTCACTTACTTGAATCAAACCCAATTGATTTAGTATTACTTGACTGGAACATGCCTCTTTTATCGGGCCTCGACTTTTTAAAAAAAGTGCGAGAACAAGACGCATACAAAACCTTACCCATCGTAATGATTACCAGCGAAGCAGCACGTTACAATGTTGTAGAGGCAGTAAAGCACGGTGTAACAGCGTATCTGGTTAAACCAATTAACCAAGAAGCGTTCGAAAAGACAATCATGTCTCTATCATTTTAGGAGTTCTTTGTGGAAAAATATGTACAACCGTTTATTGATACTTGTGTAAGTGTTTTTAATGACTTTACTGGATTAAAAGTAATACCGCAAGTACCCTACTTTATCGATAGATCAGAGAAGAATAACTGGGACATAACTGGTGTAATTGGATTAACAGGAGAAGCGCAAGGAGCTGTTTCTATCTCTATGAAACAAGAATTTGCAAAACACATTACTACACTCTTAACAGAAGAAGAACATACTACCCTTGATGATGTAGTAGTTGATGCTATAGGAGAAATTATTAACATTATAGCAGGGAATGTAAAAAAGGGACTTGAAGAAATGTATGCCCTTGTTATTTCGCTACCAACTATTGTAAAAGGTGAAAACCACGAAACAATTTGGCCAAATCAAAATAATAGAGCTGTCTGCATACCTTTTGAAGTAGATGATAAAACTACCTTTGCACTTTCGGTCGTCTTAAGAGGACAAGAGTAACTTTAAGTGTGATAGAAAGAAAAAGACGCCAGAGAGTGCACTGAAAAGTGACGGACTTTTTCAGTAGCATAGACGCCAGACGGCGTCTTTTTTTTGTCTCTTTTATAAAAAAATCAGAGCATAAAAAAAAGCTAAATCGTGGTACTACCATAATTTAGCTTTATTTTCATTGCGCCCCCGACTGGGCTTGAACCAGTGACCCACAGATTAACAGTCTGTTGCTCTGCCAACTGAGCTACAGGGGCTTGTTGTTATAACGAAAATTAGTATAGCAAAATCAAAAAAAAATGTCAATGCTTATTACGCATATGTAACAATTTTTAAAGATTACCTATCCTTCCTTTGTTGCTTTTGTAGATACATCATAGTGTCGGCTTTTTGCAAAACCTCATCGATTGTGGAACCATCTGTTGGAAACGAGGCATACCCAACAGAAGTAGAAATGTGTATTTCATATGAATCAATAAAGAAAACTTCTTCTGACATTTCGACAAGCCTCTGTATAATACTTTCTGCATTCATTCTTTCTAACTCAGTATCCAGTATAAGCAAAAACTCATCTCCGCCTAAACGTACAACGGAGGCATTATTGTCAAACCGATGCTTTAGCCGAGAACCAAATGCAACTAGCAACTTATCCCCTACTGCATGCCCAAAGGTGTCGTTAACTGGTTTAAATTTATTCAAGTCCATATAAAACAACGTAAAACCTTTATTTTTTTCTCCTGTTTTGCTACTCATAGTCGCTTCAAGTTTTTTGCGATTGTACAACTTTGTAAGTGGATCTAAATAAATTTGATCATGGATGAGTTTTTGCCTTCGTTTCCAATAAAGCGTGAGTATCCATAAAATAGCACAGAGCCCGATTCCTTCAAATATATTTGCGGCCAAATGCACAATTGCTTTCTTTGAGTACTCATCGCTATATAGGTAAAAGTCCCATTTATTATCTGCAATATTTAGAGTACTATGAAAAGCTTTTTCGTAATCAAAGTCTTCGCTTTTTAATAAAAGCGTATTAGCATCATTATAAGTAGAATGAATAGCATATTTATAGCCGAGTTCTTCGAGGACTTTTACCTCTAATGCTTCATATGCTATCTCTATAGAATCATATACAATGGAGACAAAACCCCAAAAAATACTATCATTGTCAAAGATAGGTGTACGTACAGTTAGCCCTTTTTGACCACTTTTTAATTCAAGTGGGCCAGAAATCATATATTTTCCAGCACGTTTTGCCTCATAAGCACCTTGTTTTGTTCCCTCAAATTCAAATACATTGAGCCCCAATACTTTTAAGTTATCCTCTGACGGAGGATATATCCACTGTACAATTCCTTTGGGCATATAAGAAATAGAAATCATAGTATTTTCATCAAACAAATCTCTTGCAACGTAGTTGTATGTATCTTCGTTAAATGATTGTTCAAGATTCCGAATAACGCTTTCTAAAAGCAGTCCGCCTTCGACACTTCTGTTAACCGTATTTTCTATCCTTTCTACATATACTTGCATGTATAAATGCATATACTCAGCATGTTCTCGCCTTTGCAGTTCTTGCCTAATTATAACAAAGAGTGCCCCTATGCAAAGAAGAAGTAGTACGATTCTGTACTTTTTCATTTAAATGCCTCACTTTTTTATCTTATATGCTTCTATACTCAGTTATTTTTCTACTGTAAAGTAAAACAAGTACGTATAATAAAAACAAATAGGTACTTTTCTTTATGCCTCATTCTCTTTCCATTTTAAATATTCGTTTAGTCCTTAACTGTTCTTTAAAACTCTCTTCATCAACAGGCACTGAAAAATAAAAACCCTGTGCTATATCGCAGTCAAGACTACGTAACCATTCAGCCTGCTCATATGTTTCTACACCTTCAGCTACAATTTTCATATCGAGTTTTTTTGACAAGGCAATAACCTCACTAACTATGAGCGAATTTTTGCTCGTCATTTCTTTTTGTCCAAAGAAAACCTTATCTAACTTTATAATGTCGGCATCTATTACAGCAAGCCTATTAAGAGACGAGAGTCCTGAACCAAAATCATCAATAGAAATAATAAATCCAGCTTCTTTTAGCTCTTGCACTTTTGATAAAAAGGTAGCTTCTTTGCCAATAATAGCACTTTCGGTTATTTCTAAGTCTATTTGGCTCGGTTCAAGTCCATAATCACTCAATATAGAACTTAATTGAATAGCTAAAAATGGTTCGAGAATAGTTATAGAAGAAAGATTTATGGATATTGGGGGCACAACCATCTCTTTTGACCATTCACTCATAAACTGACAAACTTCTTTAAATACATAAAAGTCAAGTGTCGATATAAATCCATTTCTCTCAAATACTTCTATAAATTCGTCTGGATACACCGTTCCACCAGAAGGGGGAAGCCACCGTATAAGTGCCTCTGCACCAACAATCTTAAGTGTATTAAAGTCAACTTTGGGTTGGAAGAATACTTTAAACTCTTTGTCACTTATTGCCCTATCCATTCTATAAGTAATATTGAGCTTTGAAGCAAAATCTTCTTTCATTTTTTTATCAAAAATTGTAAAAGTTGTTTCGTGGCGGTCTTTTCCTTTTAGGCGAGCATAATCTGAATAAGCCATGAGGGTAGATATTTTTTCTTCACAATTTTCAATTATAACCGACCCAATTGAAAGACTTATCTTATATCGTTTGCCAACAATATCTTGAATAGCAGGCAAAATATGTAAATAATATAAGTCCTCTAGCGAATCTCCTTCGCCTATTTTTCTTAAAATATAGAATTGCTCTGCGGTTTTTCTGGCAAATAATATCGGCAAGTTTGCGAATGCAGTCTTGAGTCCATTGGCTATTCCTACAATTACAGCAGTACCTTGCTCCATGCTGTAATAAGTATTTATAGTTCTAAAGTAATCAATATCAAAACTAATTAGCTCATATTCACTTGGTTTTGCGCTAGAAAGCCGTTCTGCCACTTTTTCGGTGTAATGCGACATAGACATAAGTCCAGTTAGACCATCTGTTTGATACGCTTTAATAATTAAATCTCGTTTTTGTTTTTGAACAGTAAAATCATACGACAAGAACAATAAGAATATAATTGCAAAAAAAGAGAAAAAGTAAATCCAGTATTTTTCTAAGGTACTAGAAAGTGTTTCTTTTGGATAGTATGATTTTATATGTATATTGAGTATACTTTGATACTCTCTTTGCGTTATTGTGTCTAGCATTACATTAAAAATGGGAACAAAGTCTTCTGCAATTTTTTTTGAAACGCCAAAGTAAAAGTCCAAGGTAAAATCAGCAGTAAATAAAAAATTCTCACTCGCTTTTAAATACGAATCTGCATACGTTGACCCAGCAGAGGTATATACAGCCATATCCAATTCTTTATTTTTATACGACTCTAACATTTTTGTGAATGTATTAAAAAAAACAAACTCATTATTTGGCAAGTGTTTCATAAATGCGTCATAGTCGACAGATAAGTATTTTGCAATACCTATCCGCGGTGATTTTTGAATTAAGTCAAGCTCTGTTTGACTTGACAGAGCTACAGATTTAGGAACACTTGCAACCATGGTCATCTTGTAAAAATTTTCTGTGCGCACATAGTTCTCTGCCTCATACTCTTTATCACCTAAGAGAGAAAGCACAATATCATACTGTCCTCTTGTATCAAGCGAATCGCCTAAGCTATAAGGAACATATGTTACTTCAAATCCATACTTTTTTGCAAAAGTATTCATAATTTCTATAAAGGCCCCATTAGCCATACCATTTTCGTCTGTATAAGTAAACGGCGGATGATCATCTACATAACCTACAACCAGCGGTCTTTCTCTTAGTTTTGCTACCTCAAGCCGTGTTAATTCTCTATGCGTAACATTAATTGCATCTTCGTTGTATTTTCTGATTAATTCTGAATAAAACAACCCTTCAGAAATTTTCATTTTTGTGTAAGCTGCATCTATTTCGGCCATCAAATCTACTTTATCGTGTGTAGTAAAAATATATGTATGAGAGTTATTAAGATTTAGTACCGTATATAAATCTAAAGAGGACTTATTTTCTGAGAAAGTTAAATAAAAATCTGCTTCTAAATCTAGATAGTTAGTATATTCTCCATATACATACTCTACCGAAATAGCATTCTTTTCTAGATACGCATCAAATAAATCGTTAGAAGGATTCCCTTTGTACGTTGCGACTTTTTTACCATTAATGCTTTGAGGATCATCATAAAAGGTATTTTGAAGACCTTTAGTAGCTAGAACAGAGACGACTGTATTATAAGGATTTTCCGAAAAGACATATTTCTCCTCTCTTTCTGGTGTTTTAAAATATAGCCCTGCAATATCTATCTGTCCAGCATCTAAGGCTTTAAAAATATCGCCATCTATTTCTTTGAATTTAAAATGTAGTGAGCACTCAGTTTCTATCTTTTTTAGGATTTCGTAGCCAATACCTTCATT
>CAYJNB010000024.1:1218-5668 GCA_964371205.1 uncultured Treponemataceae bacterium | reverse complement strand
CTTACCGATATCATTAATATCATTCACAAAATCTGAGCCTTGCTGGTATCCTACCGTTATAACACTGCCATCATGAGCAAAAATAAGAGATTCAAAATAAAATGTGAAACAGACAACTAGCAGCAAAACTCGCTTAATCTGTTTAAATAAAAGCATACTTACACCCTTGTAGATGAAAATTCCTCCTGTTCTCCTACAATAAATATAAGTTATTTTTCTTACGATTACAACATTTTTCTACATAAAATTTGCAATTTTTGTTTCGGTTTCTTTTTGTAACTATAATACTTATTTATACCGACTTGACAAAAAAAATATATAAAAGTACAATATAGCATTGTTTGCAAAATAAGTGATTATATGCAAAATTAGTATCTATTTTCTAGAGGAGAAATGAATGAAAAAAAGTATTGGCATTTTATTAACGGTTTTTATTGGTCTTAGCCTACTCGGTTGCTCAAGAGGAAAAGAAGACAACTCTGTTTTACGTGTTGGTATGGACTTAAAATTTCCTCCATTTTCTTATATTGGGGATAATGGTGAGGCAGCTGGATTTGAACCTCTTATATCCAAGGCTTTTGCCGAATATTTAGGTATGGAGGTAGAAATAGTAAATACAGATTTTGCTGTTTTAATTCCCGCCCTTGATACTGGCGATGTAGATATCTTAATAGCAGATATGTCTAGCACTCCAGAGAGAGCACAAAAAGCAGACTTTTCGGACTCGTATCGCTATTCCCATACACCTGCTTTAGTAAACAAAGAATTTGCTCTTAAACACAATATTACAAATGATATGAGCGAAGAAGATTTTTTTACAATTGAAAATGCAAAATTTATTGGCCTTTCTGGAACAAAGGGTGTATACTACCCACAGAGTAAGGGTGTTTCGGTAACCGAAGTTACTGAGATTGGCACAGGCTTACTAGAAATTTCCAAAGGTATTTCTGATATTTTAGTTGCATCTGACGAGGTATTTGGATTTCATGCAGCAGACCCAGAAAACACGATTGTATATACTGGGATTACCGAGGTTGTAGGTTCACGCTTTGCAGTTAAAAAAGGGAATAAAGACCTTCTAGACAAAGCAAACGCTTTTATTGCTAGCATGTATGCAGAAGGTGGTTTGTACGATCAGATTGAAGAAGAATATGATGTAATAGTAGGAGAGTTCTTACAGAATCCAGATTTGGGGCTTGATTACATTGTAAATCCAACTGAATAGTCTAAGAAAAAAACAAAAGTAGGCATAATGAAAAATAAGCTTGACAGTATACAATACATCGCAGTTGCTCTCGCCTTTACAATAATTGTTGGAATTGCTCTAGCGTTTACTATTGATGAGCCTCGCTATGATCTTATATTGTCGAGCAAAAATTTACTAATAAAAAGTTTTTTTACTACTATTATAATTAGTTTAATAACTCTTGTTGGAGCCCTTGTTGTTGGCTTTGCCCTTTTTGTAATGCTACGATCAAAAATTACTCTTATTCGAGCTTTTGCAGTGGTGTTCAACGAAATTATTATGGGAACCCCCTTACTAATAATGATTTTCTTGGTTGTATACCCACTGGGGCAGCTTATTGCAATTAATAACAAGTTGTTTTTAGGGGTACTTGCAATGATTTTGTACAATAGCCCCTATGTGGCAAATGCATACGAAACAACTGCAGCTGTAGTAACTCCCGAACAGTACACTGTTATGGAACTTTATCAGTTTAAATGGTATCAAAAATATCTATATATAATACTACCTCAAATGGTAAAACCCTTTATTCCATCATTGGTAAATAACCTATCGAGCGTAATTAAAGGCTCTGCACTTTTAAATATTATTTCTATAGGTGAAATTACCTATATAACAACTGTTATTTCGAATAAGAACTATGCCGTAATTGAGGGGTATTATATTATGTGGCTCATGTATTTAGCAATGACCATTCCGCTTTCTTTTTTAGCGCAATACATTGGAAAGAAGGTAAGTAAATGAAGCTACACATAAAAAACCTTAACAAGACATATGGGGAACAACACGTCTTAAAGAATATTTCTCTCGATATCGAAAAGAGTTCTGCCATTGGTATTATTGGCGAATCTGGCTGTGGAAAATCTACCCTACTCCGCCAACTTTCCGGAATTGAAAATCCCGATAGTGGCGACATAACAATTAATACTCTTTCGCCGATACATCAAAAAAAAGAGTTCCAAAAGAAAATAGGGGTAGTATTTCAGAATCATAGTCTTTTTCCTCATCTAAGTATAAAAGAAAATATAACCTTTATTTTGCATACTATAAAAAAACAGCCCAAAAAACAGGCAAAAGCAAAAGCAAAATCTCTTCTTCAACAACTTTTTATTGATGGAGAAGCAAATAAAAAACCTAGCGAAGTTTCTGGGGGTCAGGTACAAAGAGCATCCATTGCACGAGCTCTTGCAACAGATCCGCAGATAATATTTTTAGACGAGCCAACAGCAGCCCTTGATCCGCTCCTTACAGATGAGGTTCTAAAGGCAGTAAAAGGACTCAAAAGCGATGGCAGAGATTTTATTTTTGTTACGCACGAAATTGCATTTTTAAAAGAGTTTGCTGACTATGTTATTTTCTTAAAAAATGGCGAAATTGTTGAAGCTGGCGAAAAATCATGTCTAAGTGATCCAAAAACAAAAGAGCTTGCAGAGTTTTTAAAAATACAGTAACCCTTATTTATTTCAGTTTTACTAAGTTTTCAACTATTTTCGAACATAGAAGCAAACAGTGCACATTCAGAAAAAATTGCCTGCAAATTATATCCACCAGAATCACCATCAATATCGAGAACCTCACCAAGAAAATAAAGGTTTGGAACAAGGCGCGACTCAAATGTCTTTGGATTAACTTCTTTAAGGCTTACCCCTCCTGCAGTTACCATGCATGTTTCGAAAGATTCTATATGTGCAATTTCTACAGAAAAGTGTAAGATAAGTTCTACAAGAGCGGCAATTTTTTTCTTAGATATTTCGCATATTTTTTTTGTTTGATCTAGATCGCAGCTTTCTGTAAAAAACGAGATTAACTTTTTTGGAAGCTCGTACGATTTTAAAGCTACCAATAACGATATATGTTGATTTTGACGCAATTCTGCTTCTAACCGTTCGTTTGTACTGTCTAAAAAGCGAATCTGCAAAATATCACCAACTTCGAAATAGCGTGAATTATCTATAATTACTGGACCTGAAATTCCCTTATGAGTTACTAAGAGAGAACCCGTATATGTAGCAATTTTTTTTGATTGTCGAGAATGGGTTAGCTGAATTTTTGTAAATGCAATACCCGAAAAATCTGCTAACCGATGATTTTTACATTCTACAGCGGCAAGAGCTGGTCGAGGTTGAACTACTGTATGCCCAAACTGGTTTGCAAACAAAAAGCCATCGCCTGTAGATCCAGTTTTTGGAAAACTGCAACCACCAGTTGTTATAACTAGGTTTTTTGCCGTAATACACTTTGTACTTTTATCTAGGGCTGATTCGCAATGTATAAGAAAGGTCTCTTCGTTTTTTTCTATATGAGTTACTTGGCACGAATATGCTTTTGTTATGCTTTTAGTTTTATTTAAGAAAAGGTGTTTAATATCGGTTGCACGCATTGATTCAGGAAAATATTTACCATCTTCTCTACAAAGACTCTTAATACCATTTGATTCAAAAAAATCTATAACATCATTATTAAAATAGTGATAAAAGGCATTTCTTAAAAAATTTGCATTATTCCCATACTTTTTAAGAAAATCATCAATTGTGCCTGTATGTGTAAAGTTACAAGCACCACTTCCAGTAACGAGTAGTTTTTTTAGAGGCTTATCGTTTTTTTCGATAAGCAGTATGTGCAACTGGGGGTGTTTTTCCAGTAATTGTATTGCTGCAAAAAAACCAGCTATGCCACCTCCAACTATCGCAACATCGTAGTGCATATCCATGTTGCGAAGTATATCTAGCCAATACCCCTTTGTCAATGAGGTAAAACTGTTGCTACTTTTTTCTAATTATTCTATTATATAGTTAGATATTAACTAGAGGGATATTAATATGGGTTTAGAGCATGAAATAACCATTACACTTTCGCTTGTTCTCATTATAGCAGTAATTGTTAGCGTACTTGTTGTTGGGCTTATTACGCTATTCTTTCTATATATTCCGCACATAAAAAGTATAAGCCGCAAAGAAATAAAGCATTTTGCAGAAAACGATAGCTTAACAGGTATCTCGAATATAAATCGATTCAAAATGGACGTGCACAGAGTTTTGCTTAAAAATAAAGATAAATTTTATGTTATGCTCAAAATGGACGTAGTAAATTTTAAGGCTGTAAATGAACTTTTTGGATACGAGGTTGGCAACGAGGTTTTAAAAACCATAGCAACCACTTTTAAAAGTATACATGCACCCGTTTTATACCAAGCACGTACTGGAG
>CAYJNB010000024.1:0-1208 GCA_964371205.1 uncultured Treponemataceae bacterium | reverse complement strand
ATAACTTTTTTATATTTACCGAAACAGATACCTTTGTAGAAATTGTAGAGAGCAAGTCGTACTTTATTTCTCAACTCAAAAAAAAGTGCCCAACTGCAAAAAAACATCAGTTTACTTTCCGCTACGGGCGCTATCTAATTGAGCCTGGAGAAACAAATGTAAACGAAATTGTAAACAAGGCAAACATGGCTCATAGCTTTGCAAAGACAGAAAAAAAAGAGTTACTTTTTGACTATAACGAAGAGCTTAAAAAGAGGGTTCTTCGCCGAACAGAAATTACAAACAAAATGAAAAAAGCTCTCAAAAATCATGAGTTCAAGGTATACTTACAGCCCAAATACGATATTACCGGAAAAACAGTTATGGGAGCAGAAGCCCTAGTGCGTTGGATAGAAAAAGATGGAAATATTATTTATCCAAATGAATTTATTCCCGTTTTTGAAAGCAACGATTTTATCCGTGAACTCGATATGTACATGTTCGAGAGCGTTTGTAAAGCTTTAAAAGAATGGATTGATGCAGGACTAAAATGCGTTCCTATCTCTATTAACTTCTCTCGAACGCACCTACATAACTTAAGCTTTGTAGATGAATTAGTTTGGGCTGCAAATATGCACGAAGTACCTAGAAACTACCTGGAAGTTGAACTTACCGAAACTGCAATTACAGAAAACGAAGCTGCCCTCGAAAAACTACTTGATGATTTACGAGAAAGTGAGTTTTCGATTTCTATAGACGACTTTGGAGCAGGCTACTCTTCTTTAGGAATGCTCAAAAACTTTAAAGTAAATACACTAAAGCTCGACCGTAGCTTTTTTACCGATAACAAAGATATTAACCGCGGAAATATTGTAATAGCAGGCATTATTAGCATAGCCCACAATCTTGGAATGAAAGTTGTTGCAGAAGGGGTAGAATCCGAAGAGCAATTAGCCTTTCTTGAAGGCGTGCATTGTGAAGCTGCTCAGTGTTATTTTTATGCAAAACCGATGGGTCTTGAAGAATTTAAAACACAGTATTTATTGCAAAAAGTGTAATAAGTACTGTTCTATGTACTGTTCTATGCAAATTGCTAGGCATAGGTCTATAAAAAAGGAGCTGTCTAAAAAGTATAATAACTTAAAAGACAACCCCTTTTATGTAACTAGTTATTTGGTAAATACCATTTGAGATGGGCTACCAACAGCAATCATTTTATTAATGAATGT
>CAYJNB010000023.1:0-16439 GCA_964371205.1 uncultured Treponemataceae bacterium | reverse complement strand
GACGTGCTGGACGAACAGGTATAAATATACTTATTGGCGATGAATGGGAATTGCGCCGATTGTCTAAATTAGAGAAAAAACTTGGTATAACCATCTATCCAAAAGTGCTATACAATGGGCAAGTTATGCCAGCAGACTCCGTAACTGAATAAGGGAGTAATAAGGGACAAGGAATAGATGTCTGTGATGTAAGTCCTATTATGGTAAAGATTTACATCGCAACTCGGCGGAATCTCTAAGGATTGAGTTTCCACTCGCCATAATCGTCAACAACGGTGGTTTTCATAGAATCGAGTGGTTTCCATACGACAGACAGTGTAAAATAAGGGCTAATGTCGTAATATGGTTTTAAATTTGCAGAAGTTAAGAGGCGCGGTTGTATGCTTAGTTCAGATGCAAGTGTCCAGTCGTGTAAGTCGTGCTCAATTTTTAAGTCGAGCGAGGAGAGTTTAAAGGCTGACTCTATACGTTTTTGCTCATCCCAAAAGGCAAAAGAGTTTAGTAAGTCTATTAGCACATTTCTCTCTCCGGGTATTTCAACTGAATAATCAACTACGTCTTGAAAATAGCGAAATACCGAGTCATTTCGCGATTTTGCACTAAAGGTAATATCTAAGTATTTATTAACTCTAAAGGTTACTGCAGGTTCAAAAACAAAATATGAGTTTGTTGGACGTATTAAATCAAACACAAGGGCAGAATATAATGATGGAGCTATATCTACCCTATCTTGCCACATATAATACGTTTTATTTTCTGTATCATAATTAAAACTAAATGTGTGTGGTTGAAATTCTTTTTCGCTTTGAATTTGCCAACCATCTATCTCATCTAATATGTATGTATTTGTATATAACATAGTGTATGCAATATCAAATCCCTTGTAACCTGCTTTAGTATTAAAAGAAAGCGGATAATCTTCATCTATGTCATAACGAAAATCTTGATTAAGTGTTAAAGCAGTGTCGAATAATGATACTGACAGTGTTTGCTCAAATGGAAGAAAATACCAATCTGATTGGTCTAGATTACGTTCTATACCAGAAGAAAAGCTGGTTACAACATAAGGAAATTGAAAGGTAATTTTTCCTGAATACGCCTCTCTTAGAGGAGGTAAGTCTGCAGAAAGTAATATTGACTGTTTCCAATCTCCATTTTGTTGAGCTGAAACAAGATTTAAGTTTAAGGAATGATCCGTAAACGTGTCTTCATTCCATTCTGGAGATAAGTATTCCCATTCTGGATCTGTAGCAGTACCAATAAAGTTTGTACGTACCATTTTAGCTGATGTAGTCCAGTATATAGATGTTTCGGAAAAATATTCACTTAATACAAAGGGGCTTAATGAGACTGTATTTGTATTGAGCAAGTCGAGCTTTTTTGCATCGTAGTCATTAAAAATAATCTCTTCTTTTTCGTCTTTATTATAATACGCTTCAGAAATATACGGATGACTCTCAAAGTTCGGTTCAAATATAAATGCATTTTTTACAGATATAAAATCATCTCTCCAAGAAAAAGCGCTTTCTACATCTGCCGTTCCTCCAATAGACACAAATGTTGAGGCAAATTGAGACCAGTCAATATCAGATGGTTTTGAAAAATTTGTTGATGGATAAACATTCTGAGAAGAAAAAGTTGGTTTAATCGAATACGTAAAATCGTACTCAACGTCACCGAGAGTAACTACGCTTGGAGTTGGTAAATCTAACTCTGGAAATAAATCGTCTTTTATTTTTTCTAGTTTATCATTACTAGGTTCATCTACAGTTTCTGTTGCCGTACTGTCGGTAGCACTACCTTGAGCATTTTCTTTTAAATATTCCTTGTTTAAGTCATTTGGAGGTACAATATTTTTAGGTGTATCTGTTTGAGTTGAAGACACAGAAGTATTCGAAGTCGAAAAAAGTGTTCCACTTATCTCGCTCGATAGTTTTAAGGGCACTAAAATCTGTGGAAAATAAAATGTTCTTTGCGGATCTACTTGAGCTTTAAGAGGGTCAGAAGTTAGTCCCGTATTTGTCTTAGAACTAAACTGAATATTTGACTCAAAAGAAGAAATTTTTAAAGTAGATACATATGTATTTAACCACGAAGAAGGTGCTTTTAGAGACCCAGAAAGTTTCCATGTAAAGGAAGTCCGAAGCGTATTTAAATCAAGCTCTTCTTCGTCTTCTGTACTTCCTTCCGTCAAAAAACTAATCCAATTTAATGATTCTTGTCGATTAAGAAAATCTGATTCAAAAAATGGATCTGAGTACAAAGGAAGCGAAACATTTAGAGAGGCAATTGAGCCGCTTGCAGATACATTTAAATCTCCATGAAATCGAAATGGTAAATCAAAATTAAAGAGACTAGAGGTATTTTTTTCCTCTTTTCCAGTTGTGGGATTATTAGGTACATAAATCTGACTCCCACTAGCTGGGTATAAGTTCTTACTAAAGCCAAGGTTTACCTTAAAATCAATTGAATCGACAACAGCAGAAGGTTTAAAAGCACCATCAATCCCTGTAAAAATTCCTAAATTGGTATAGTAATCGAGCATTAGTTTTAAGTAATCACTTGTTTCATTTTCTAATGGCTCATCAGTATTTCGTAAAAACAACCCATCTAGTTCTTGCTTCATTTTTTCTTGTGTTTGGGTAAAACTGAGCACGCCTTCTTCTTGTTCGGGAGGATCTTTACGTCCGATAATATAAGTAGTAGTTTGCACCAAATAGCCTTCTCTCGGTCTTGCCGAAAAAACGGGATTAAATACTAATTCATCTTTTGGATAGTAAAAAAAAGGAAAATACAATACAGGAATTTCTCCTATGTATAGCAATCCATTAAAAAATGCAAACTCATTTCCTGGTAACAACCAAATTCGAGAAGCTTCAATTCTCCAGTGTGGTGCAGGATCATCGCAAAATGTTATATATCCATCTTTAAAAGCAACTGTCCCCGAATCATCGCGGGCAAAAATTTCTGATGCAACAATAAGAGTTGTTCCGGCAGAATCACTTTCGTCTAGATTTTTATCGCTTTGTACCGCACTACCATCATCAAAAACACCTTCTAGTGTTGCTACATTGAATAAGAGTTTTGTTGCGGTAATAGTTTCTACACCTGTTCCACCTGAATCCTGTTCTACAACTACATTCCCTTCTGCATAAAGCATTTGCCTTGCTCGGTCGTATTGAATAAAATCAGCCCAAATTCTTGAGGTTTCATCTTCTCTCTCAACAGTGAGGTACACTTCTCCACTAAAAAGTATTACATCTGAATCAGTAATTTCATTCTTTTTTGTCTGTGTAGATTGTGCCTGCTCAACCTTAATTATACTCTTTTCTTGTGCAAACAAAAAAGAATTACAGCACAAAAAAATGAGGAAAAAACTGTATAAAAAAAAGCGTTTTTTTTGCATTAAGTTTTTACATTATAATATAATTATACCTTTTAGTATAGATATTTTTTATATTCTTGTGCTATACTTGCCCTCTCATGCACATAGATTATAGAGAAGAATTAAACGATGAACAATATAAGGCTGTTACAACAATTAATGGGCCACTACTTATTATTGCTGGAGCGGGAAGCGGAAAAACACGCGTTATTACGTTTAGAGTTGCCCATATGCTCGAAAAAGGAGTTCCGCAGCACAATATTTTAGCTCTAACCTTTACTAACAAGGCAGCTAGAGAAATGCAAGAGAGACTAAAAGAGCTTACCGGAAAAAAATTACACAACCTTACTGTTTCTACCTTTCATGCTTTTGGGGTTAAGGTTTTACGGCAACACATAACTGCACTCGGCTGGCGAGAAAATTTTTCGATATATGATGAAACTGACCGTAACCAACTTATCAAAGAAACAGGACGTGAACTCGGTTTTACGGCAGATAATCTTGATCTCTTTAAGATTGGATCTCTTTTTTCGAACATAAAGACAGAGAGATGGACATGGGAAAGTGCAAATGATCAGTATAAGAAACTTTACGATGAGTACCAGTCTGGTTTAAAACTGTTTAATGCTGTTGATTTTGACGACTTAATAACTCTACCTATTCGCATATTTAAAGAGCATCCAGACATTCTAGCTCAGTATAGAGAACGGTATAAATACCTATTGGTCGACGAGTTCCAAGATACGAGTATTCAGCAATATGAGTTGTTACGATTACTTGCTGATAATAACATAGCTGTAGTTGGAGACGACGACCAGTCAATTTACTCATGGCGGGGAGCAAACTACGAAAATATTCGTATGTTTGAAAGTGACTTTCCAAATGTTACCGAAATTAGACTCGAACAAAATTATCGCTCAACAGAAACAATATTGGCTGCAGCGAACGGAGTTATCTCGAATAACTCAAACAGAAAGGAAAAATCTCTTTGGTCGGGTAACGGCTCGGGAAAACCTATCGAAATTTACTTACCAGAAAACGAGAGCGCAGAGGCAGATTTTGTTGCAGAAATGATTCAGTCTATTTGCGCAACTGAGCAGCGTCCATATGGTGACTTTGGCGTACTGGTTCGGGCAAATACGCTGACACGTGCAATAGAAGAAGCTTTTTTAGACATGAATATTCCTTATACCATGTCGGGAGGCACAAGTTTTTTTCAGCGCAAAGAAATTAAGGATATAATCAGTTATTTACGCGTAATCTCTAATCATGATGATGATATAAATCTTTTGCGGATTATTAACACGCCAAGACGTGGAATTGGTCGCAAAACAATCGAAGAAATATCTTTTATTGCTACAGAAAAAGGCTGTTCGCTTTGGAATGCTATAAAAACAATATTAAGTCCAGACTCCCCACTGTCTGATCGTGCAAGAGCCGAGCTTGAGGTATTTGTATCTTTTATAGAAACACAAAGAACTACAATGCTTTCTGGTCGAGGGTTGTCAAAAAAAGTCCGTGCAATGGTTAACGAAATTGATTATTGGGGGCATTTAGTTGGAGAATATCAAAAAAACGAAAAAGCAGCTCGCTTTAAATTTTTAAATATCGAAAGCTTACTCAATTCAATAGACTACTGGGAAAACGATCCAGATAACTTTGATCCAAACCTTTTTACATACCTTAATCGAATTACTCTTTTATCGCGAGACGATTTAACCGAAAACGAAGAAAAAGGAAAAGTAAACCTTATGACTATTCATGCGTCTAAGGGATTGGAATTTCCTGTAGTATTTATAATTGGGGTTGAAGAAGGCATAATTCCCCATGCGCGCAGTTTAGAAGAAGGTGGTATCGAGGAGGAGCGGAGGTTATTCTATGTAGCCATTACTCGTGCACGCGACAAGCTTTTTATTTCAAGTTGCCGTAAAAGACGAAAAATGCAAATGGTTGTAGAGTGTATCCCTTCCCCCTTTCTCGACGAAATTCCTGTATCCTTGGTACAGTACCATGAGCCACAAGAAATTGCAGAGGGCGATGCCGCAGCTGCAATCCTTGCTAACATGAAAAAACGTTTTGGTATCGAAAGTGAATAACGTTTTTCGTTAAGTTTTTTTTACATAGTAAGAAAGAGGTAAAAGCTCTATATTCTAGATGACAATTTATAAAAAACACAGTATACTTAATAATATGAAAAAAATCGGAGTAATTATTGCAGGCGGACGCGGAGAGCGTTTTTGGCCCAAGAGTCGTGTTGAGCAACCTAAACAATTTTTAAGCCTAACTGACAATGGAAAGTCAATGATTCAGCTTACTGCAGAAAGGCTAGAACCACTTATCGCAAAAGAAGATTTATTTGTAGTAACTAATGAAATCTACAAGGACCTTGTAAAAGATCACATATCAGGAATAAACGAAAACTACATATTGTGTGAGCCTTGTGCACGCAATACCGCTCCAGCGATTGCGCTGGCAGCAATGCATATTCAAAAAAAATACGACGATGCACTAATGGTAATTTTACCAGCAGACCATTTAATTAAAAATAAAGAAACCTATCAAAAAAATGTACAGCAAGCGTTGGATATTGCACAGGAGGGAGAACATCTTGTTACTCTTGGCATTGTTCCAACCTACCCCGAAACTGGTTATGGTTACCTTGAATACAAAGGAAATGTTGTTGTGCGTTTTGTTGAAAAGCCAAATGTAGAAAAAGCAACAGAATATCTTGCTCAAGGAGACTTTCTGTGGAATAGCGGGCAGTTTTTTTGGAAGGCTTCTACCATTTTAGATTGCTTCAAAAAATATTCTCCAACAACATATGAGCATATTCAAAACATCGGTAATGCAATCGGAACAGATAAAGAGCAAGAAGTACTTGAAAAAGAATTTCCATTGTGCACGTCTGAGTCAATTGACTTTGGTATAATGGAAAAAGCAGAGCACGTGTACACAATTCCTGCAAACTTTGACTGGGATGATGTTGGCAGCTGGCTTTCGTTAGAGCGTACTAAAACACAGGATGCAAACAACAATGTAGTTGATGGCAATGTTGTTACATACAACACAAAAAACTGTATTATTCAGGGCAATAAAAAGTTGATTAGTACTGTAGGCCTCGAAGACTGTATTATTATTGATACTGAAGACGCTCTTTTTATTTGCAAAAAAGATCAAAATCAGGATGTTAAGAAAATTACTGAGCTTTTGCGAAATACAGATAAAACTGAGTACTTGTAAGAAATTGATTTATAAGTACTTTGTTTTTTTGTAAAACTGTGCTATATTCAAACTATGAAAAATTTTGAAGATAAATTAAACAGGCTCGAAGAGCTCGGAGAACAGATAAAAAATCCAGAGATTCCCTTGGAAGATGCTTTAAAGGTATTCGAAGAAGGTATCTCTCTTGCAAAAAATATGGAAAAAGAACTCGACAAGATTGAGGGAAAAATTCAAATACTAATGAATCAGCCAGAAGCTGCAAAGGGTACAAAGCCAGAGCTCGATTTATTTAGTGACTCTGACTTATAGAGCGTAAGGCACAAAATGAGTACGCAAGACCCAACACAGGCTGTTAGACAGCTCCCTCCCGAAACAGCGCGAAAAATTGCTGCCGGAGAAGTTATAGACCGCCCGTCTGCTATTGTACGAGAGCTTTTAGATAATGCGGTTGACTCAGGGGCAACCTCGATTACTCTCGATATTTTTGACGGCGGCATTGAATGCATTCGCATAGCCGATAACGGCATGGGAATGACTAAAGCCGACCTTGAAAACTGTGCAAAACCCCACGCCACCAGTAAGATTACTAGCGAAACAGACTTGCTTTCGCTTTCTACTCTCGGCTTTAGAGGAGAAGCACTAGCCTCCATTGCTGCTGTGAGTCGACTTGAAATTACTTCTATTCGCTCGTTAGATGGGAGCAAAAAAACGAGTACTGAACACGCATGGAAGCTTGAAGCAGATATTAGCACAAAGCATAAATTAACCCCTGCACAGCTTGCAGTGGGGACGGTAGTACAAAGTAGCGGCTTGTTCGAAAATTTTCCAGCTCGACGCGTGTTTTTAAAACGTCCTGCCTCAGAGGCAACGCTGTGTAAACAAGTATTCGTAGAAAAAACTATACCCCAGAAAGAACTCGCTTTTAGACTCAATATTGATGGTAAACTCAAAATAGATTTACCTGCTAATCAAAGTGCAACAGAACGCTTAGTCTGTGCCTTAGAACTTTCTGCTCCACCTTCTCTTTTTTACGAAATCTCGCATAGAGACGAAAGTGCAGGGTTCTCGTACAGTTGCATTTTATCCGATACAGCTATTCACCGAAGCGACAAAAGACAAATTCTTATCTACATTAATGGCAGGCGAATTTGGGAATATGGCTTGGTGCAAGCAATTGAGTATGGTTCAACAGGATACTTTCCGAACGGGACCTATCCTGTTGCTTGCTTGTTTGTAGAAATGGATCCAAAATTAGTGGATTTTAATATTCATCCTGCAAAAAAAGAAGCTCGTTTTAAAGACATGTCTTCCCTGCACCATGCTGTAAGTTCTGGTGTTAAAAGCTTTTATAAGAATCATGCGGTTGCAAAAATAACAAAGGGAATAGAAATTGAGGTTGAGCGCCCGCAGTTTGATTTTATGGAACGAAGAGTTTCTTCTACTACTTCACAAAGTTCTAAAAATGATGCACATTTTGAACGAGATTTTCCAAAGTCATCGAACTATCGAAGTGTAGCAACATTTTCTAATCCAATTCAAAGTAATATTACAGAAAACTATAAACCGTATGAGAGTTCAAATTCGACTGAGAATATAAAGCCATTACAAGAACAAGTATATGTGCACAATGAGTTTAAATATGTGGGATGTGCACTCGGTGTATTCATAATTATCGAAAAAAATAATATTCTCTATTTGATTGATCAGCATGCAGCTCAAGAGCGTCTACTATATAATAGTTTTATGGAAACTATTGGGCAAAAGCAAGCTTTAATGTTTCCTTATGTTTTAAAAACAGAAACAGAAGCAGATGATGCATATTTGCAAACAATCATACATGAATTAGAAAAAGCTGGTTTTACAATACAAAATACTTCGGATGGTGTTTGGGATGTTTTAAGTGTACCTATAAAATGGAATGGTACAGAGGAGACACTTGTAGAAGACTTACTTAAAAATCGCGTACAACCTACAGAATTATGCGCAAAGCTTGCTGCAACCTATGCCTGTCGAGCTGCAATAAAAGATGGTACTGTTCTCGATGCATACACAGCACGGGAGCTTGCTAGTCAAGCACTTGCATTAACAGATCCTCACTGCCCACATGGAAGACCCCTATGGACAACCATATCTAAACAAGAATTGTTTAAACTAGTTCGTCGAACTGAATAACTTAAAAAAAATACCCGTTAATTGTATTCAATTAACGGGATTTACAAGGTAATTACTGAAAAACTGAAGTTTTTCAGTGCCCTAAAGCGTACTAAGTACTCCAGAAACTTCTGATGGTTTATATTCTGGATTATTAACTTGGACAAATAATAAATTTTGTTTTGCTTCTTCTGGTTTTCCTAAAACTATTTGTAACTTTCCAAGTTCAAAATAAGCATCCCAGTTTTGATTATCGAGCTCAACTACACGAGCATAGAGTTTTGCCGCATCATCATATTGCTGTTCGAGCACATACGCACTAGCAATATTATTCATAACTACAGTGTTTTCGTCATCTAAATCGAGTGCTTTATCAAAATTTTTCTTTGCATCTGGATAGTTCTTCATTTTTAGATATGCATTACCAAGGTTGTTATAGGCTAAAAAGCTTTTTTTATCTATCTTTATTGCATTTTCGAACAGTTGTATAGCCTGTTCGTAGAGCTCTGAATCCACATATATAATTCCAAGATTTATAGATGCTTTTAAATGATTTGCATCAATTTTTATAGCATTTGCATAGCCACTGATTGCATTGTTTATATTTCCAAGTTCTTCAGAAATAAGACCAACATTGTATTGAAACTCTGCATTTTGTGTTTGAGCTTGTGCAGCCTTTATTGCTAAAGGCAAGGCATCAGCATACTTTTCTTGACCGTACAGCGCTAAAGAAAGGTTGTAGTTAGCAACAGCATCATCCTTTACTGCAAGTGATTTTTTTAATTCAGTTTCTGCCTTTACAAATTCACCCATTTTTACATACAAGGCACCAAGCTCATTTAAAGTCGCTGTATTAGTAGCGTTTATTGAAAGTGCTGCAGAGTAATAACGTTCTGCATCTGCGAGCTTATTCATCTTATTTGATAGACGAGCTACTGCAATATAAGCTCTTTCGTAAGTTTCGTCTAAAACAGCAGCCTTTTTATAATAGCCTAAAGCAGCATTATTATCATTGAGTACTTCAGATACTGCACCCAAATTAAATTGAACAGCTGTTGAGACTGCATTTAATTCTTCAGCTTTTAAAAAGCTACCCTTTGCTTCTGAATACATTCGCATTGCAAATTGCACACGACCAAGCTCAAGATAATTTTCGTATCGTTGTCGTGAAGTATCGGCAATTGCTTTTTCAAAAGCAGCGCTAGCGGCAGGATAGTCACGTGCAGCACGCAAACGACGTCCTTCTGCATAATTTGCACCACCATTATATGGATCAATTGCCAATGTTTCTTTTGCTATGTCTTCGGCAGCAGCTATTGCTTGTTTTTTTTGCTCTGCATCTAAAGTATCGCTTTTTTCATACAGTGCATAGGCAATATCGCCCATGCTTGGAGCAATAAAAGATTCTTCTCCTTTTGGAGTAAGAGCTTTTGCATCCTCTACAGCTTTTAATGCCTCAGCAATTTTACCTTCTTTAATCAAGTCTTCTGCTTTTTCGAAGATTGCAGTCGCTTGTTGTAGCTTTGCTGCAGTCTCTGCATTTTTCTTTGCTAAAGCTTCTTCTGCTGCTTTTTTGCGTTCGGCAGCTAGTTGTGCTTCTTTTTGGCGCTGTTCTTCTTCAAGTCGCTTCTTTTCTTCTTGCAAACGTTTTTCGTCAGCTGCTGCTTCCAAAGCTGCTTTCTCACGTTCTGCTGCACTTAGCTGTGATTGCAAGCGGTCTAATTCGGCTTGCCTCTTTGCATCTTCGGCTTTTTCTGCTGCAGTTTTTTCTGCAGATTCAATTTCTTTCTCTACAACTACAGTTTCAGTTTTAACTATAGTTTCGTTCTGAGTAGAATTTACTACACAGGTTCCTACTCCAATACCAATAATAAGCGCTAAAATAACTCCTGCGCTCAAAATGATTATTAATGACTTCTTAGTCAATGGTTGGTTCATATTCATATCCAAATGCTCCCCCTGCTCCCGCAGATATATTTTCTGAGTCAGAACTTTGTAAGGCCGAAGAAATTTCTTCGAGTAATCTCTTTCGTTCTAAATCTCTTTGTGCTTGATCAGATGCGATTCGAGCTGCTTCTGCCTGAGCTTCTTGCTCAATGCGTCGTTGCTCTGCAGCTTCAGCCTCTGCACGTGCAGCAGCGATTCGTTCTTGTTCGGCACGTCGTTGCTCTTCGGCCGCAATTCTAGCCGCCTCTTGTTCGGCGCGTCTTTGTTCCTCTGCAGCCAAGCGCGCAGCCTCTTCTTCCAGTGCCTTTTGTGCAAGAGCCTCATTTTCTCGCTGAATTCGCTCAGTTTCTAAGCGTAAAGCTTCTCTACGTGCTTCTTCAAGTCTCTGTTGTTCTTCTGCTAGCAAACGCTTTTGTTCTTCTTCTTGAGCTTTTTGTGCCTGTGCTGCAGCTTGAGCCTGTAGTTCCTGAAGCTTTTTTTGATTTTCTATTTGTTGATTGATTGCTTCTTGTTGTGCTTGTTGAGCAATTTTTAACATTTCTTGACTCATAATATCTGTTTCTAAAATTGCAAGAAGTTGCTCAATTTGTAATCTTTGTTCAGTTGTTGGTTCTAAGACAAGGTACAAAGAATAATCATCGTATGCAGGCTTTAAGCTTAATTGCCGAAGATAAGCATTTGCTCTATTTAGAATTGCTTTTGCATAGGCATTATTACTATCAAAACTAAACGTATATAACTCAACAGCTCGTGGAAAATTTCCTGCTGAAAAAGCAGCATTTCCAGCATTAAAATATAAAAGAGCTGTATCTGCATTGGGAACATCTATCCCCTTAATAAACGTTTCTATTGCCTTATCAAATTGTCGTAGTTGCGTATAAGTTAAACCTAAGTAATTATATGCAGCAGGAAGAGCAGTATCTACTAATATTGCTTCTTCTAAGAAGGGAAGAGCTTCTAAAGGTTTATTCTGCCTAAAAAGAGTCTCTCCTTGAGCTAAAGAATCTACGGCTAAGACTTGCCATAACGGCATAAAAATGTATAATATACTAAGTGTTAGTATAAGTGTGTGTTTTTTCATTTATCCCCTGTACCCACAAGCTATAGGAAAATGATACACTATTATTTACTCAAAAGTCCACACTTTACACACAAATTTTAACTTTTTTTACTATTTTCTTGCTGTATAAAAGGGAGTAATATGCAAATAATTATAATAGTAATACTAGCTGCAGCAGTCGGCTTTGTTGGGTATACTGTCCTTAAATCAGTTTTAATGCCACGAAAAACAGAAACGATAGAACGATATGTGCACGCTGGTAAAATTTCTGCGGCTATAAAACTTGCAAAAAATATTCTCGCAAAAGATCCTGGTGACTTTTTAGCTCATTATTACTTAGGACATGCTTATCTTAAAGATAACAAACCAGAATTGGCACTAATGGAATTTAAAATTGTTAACCAGAGGGCAATCTTTTCTAAAGCCATACCAGAGAATCAATTTAGAAAAACAATTGGTCAACTATATCTAAAATTTAACCATGATGAAGAAGCATTAAAAGAATTTTTGCTTTTAACAAAACTAGAGCCGAATAATGCAGAAAACTATTATTCAGTTGGAAAGCTCTTTGAAGATAGAGGAAAGGGCGAACAAGCCCTAGGATATTACAAAAAAACAGTACAATTGAACTCAAAGCATGTAAAGGCGTACGCGGCTCTTGGACTTCTATTATTTCGCGCAAAACAGTTTCCAGAAGCTAAAAAAACAATTAACCATGCAATTGCACTCAGTCCAAACACCTTTTCTACCTATTATTACTTGGGAAAAATATTAAAGGAAAGTAAAGATTATCCTGCAGCAGTTAACGCGTTTGAAAAAGCATTAAGAGATCCAGATTTTAAACAAAAAGCACTACTAGAAAGGGGCTCTTGTTTTATGCTTGCTAACAGTGTAGAAAAAGCAGCTTTTGAATTTGAGCGAGCTGTACGGTCTACTCAAAATGAGTCTTCTCAAGAAACACTTTTTGCTCGCTATTATTTGGCAGCTTGTTACGAGAAAATGAGAAAAATTGATTCTGCAATAACCGAATGGGAAGAAATTTATAAAAAGAATAAAAATTTTAAAGATGTTCCTGCAAAGCTCGCTGAATATAAAGACATACAAGCAAATGATAATATTAAGGAATATTTAACTAGCTCGTCTGACCAATTTATTGAATTCTGTAAAGAAGTAGCAAAAAAATCATTTAATTGTAGTCCTAAAGACACACTTGCAACAAAATATGGATGTAAAATGCTTGCCACCGACGCAAAAAATAGCGAAGATTGGAGAGCAGTACGAGAGGCTGTACGACTTGTTATTTTTCATCGAGATGCAGTACAAATCGGAGAAGACTTTTTACGTGCACTACTCGATGAGATGAAAAAGCAAAGCATTAACAATGCAATAATTTGTACAAGTGCCGGATTTACTCGAAGTGCAATTGCCTTTGCAGAAAGTCGCCCTTTTGAACTAATTGGAAAAGAAAAATTAGACAGCGTTCTATCTATCTAATTTTAGAAAAGACATAATGTTTATTTCTTAATATCTCTGGGGAAGTAAACTTTTGGTTTAAAACTATTGACCTGTATGGGTTTCAATGATACACTACATAAAGAGGAAAACTTAATGGAACTTGCACTCAGAAAAGAAAGCGATATACATATAATTGACATCACTGGCGAAATGGATTTATATAATGCATATAAACTAAAAGAATTGGTGTTTAAGCTTATTGAGAAAAATGTTGTTAAGTTTATAATAAACATGGACCAAGTTGATTATATTGATTCTTCTGGAATTGGTGCCCTTATCTAC
The DNA here is from genome assembly GCA_964371205.1 of uncultured Treponemataceae bacterium. Taxonomy (GTDB): domain Bacteria; phylum Spirochaetota; class Spirochaetia; order Treponematales; family Treponemataceae; genus CAYJNB01. Next base: position 2,877 of record CAYJNB010000023.1, on the reverse strand, counting down.
ATAACCTCTGCTGCGCAAAAGAGCAATCTTAAACTAGCAATAGCAAATGCTAATGGTTCAGTAAAAAAAGTTATCGAGTTAACAAAACTCCTAAATTACTTCCCTTTAACAGAAAGCACAGAAGAAGCTATACGCTGTCTTTCCGTATAACTAAAACATCTTTATTTATATTTTTTTACACTTCTCTCTATCTAATATTAAAATAAAATCTATTGAGGTAAGTAGCTCTATCTTTAGCTTCTTGCCAGTACCTACTTGCTGGGAATTGATTCATCAATGTTTGATATGCATCCACTGCTGCACGTATATCTTGTGCGTTTGTTTTAGCCTCGTATGCTCTTCCCCGCAAAAACCACCCCTTATCTAATGCACCTGCCGATTTACTAAAATAGGCATCTAAAAATACAAGTGCAGATGCTGCATCTAAGTTTGCAATAGCTTGTTCAGCCTTATCGAGTAATTGTGCAGGAGAACTCTCCTCTATTTCTTGTATGAGTTTTGCTTGCTCACTTGTACCGCTACGCGCATCATCTCCAGAATCGCTTTGCTCTTCATCGTTGAAGGTATTAGAGCTAATAGTATTAGAACTTACCTCTGAATCAGCTACTTGTTTCGCGTTATTACCACTTTCTTCCGCTGCATTTTCTTGAGGTACAGTTGTATCTGCTAAAGTAGTATCACTTGTCTGAACAATAGTTTGCTGATAATTTTCTACCGGAACAGACGGCTCAATTACCTTAGTTTGAACAGAATCCTGTATTGACTCAGATTCCTCTTCTGTAACTACTACTTCAGTTTGTTGTTCAGGTTGTGCGACTTCTTCTGGTTTTTTGGGAACTAGTGTAGCATAAAGGGGAGCTGTAACTTCACCTCTACTCATACTATTATCATCTTTTTTTACACTAACTTCTAAATAATCATCGATATAATCGTTTGTTAGTAAGTCTTGCTTATAAAAATGTAGAATTGCCGATCCATCTTTTTTTGCTTTGAGGGTAAAGACTGTATTCTCTCCATCAAGTTTTCGAGACGAAAAATCGAGCAACTCACTTCCTTCTGTCTCGCCTAAATAAAACCAATCTGTTCCTGGATATTCAATTTTTAGTGCATCGTTAACTGGCAAAGAAACGGAGCGTGAAGGTGTAGTATCTGGAGGAGGAATTAACTGTGAATTCTCTGGGATGTATGGATAAGATTCACTATCTTCCCATATTCCACCACTAATCACAGTTTCAACCTCTGCCTGAGTATCTGTATCGCTTTGTTGCGGCTCATCAATAAGAGATTCTGCCATATTAGCAGGTGAATCACTAGACTCTGTTGTATCTTCTGGCATTACATCTGCAGATAGTTCTAGAGTTTTATCGGTTTGGTCTGTACTTTGTACTACTAGAGGTAATTCTACTTCTGGAAGTTCTGGATTAAAAACAGGTTCTGCAAGAATCACTTCATCTTCTAAAACAATTGGCTCCCCAATATCTGCTAAATTTTCTGGAATTGTTGCAAACACTTCCTCTAATTCACTTTGGGATGTATTATCATCTTGATTTACCTGAATAGGTGTGCTCTCTACAACTTGTGTAATCTCATCCTCATTTACAACAGCAGGATTCTCTTCTATTGGATTTATTTGCTCAAATGTTTCGTTTTGAGGAACAATATCTGGTACAGAGGCACAAGAAAAAATAAATAAGGTAAAAGTTGTAATGTTTAGAAGTTTTAAATAAGTTTTTTTGCAATGTTTCATGGAACAGCTCCAAAGATGTCGTTTACAGTTGCATCGTTTGCACGCTCAAGTTGCTCAAAAATAGCTCCATCTGGCTCTGCAAACCAACGATCTATTTCTTCCTCACCCCATGCATCATCTGGCTCTCTAAAAACACCATATTCTTGTTCAAAAGCAGGTTGTTCGGGTGGAAGAATCTCCTCGACTAAGGGGGAAAAAGGTATTTGCTCTGCTACAGTTACTTCGTCTGCTTTAGGTTTAAAAAGTGTTCCCATCAAGAGCAGCACACACACAAATATAATAAAACTTGCAGTAGCAATAGCTATGTTTTTAGGACTTGCAACAATAAGTAACCAAATCTCTTTGGCTTTTTCTTGAATAAATTGTCTTATTCCTTTTGTTTTTTCTAGTATTGTTTTAGCAAGTTCTCTAATATCCATAAAAGTGCCCTTACACTACTCCTCGACTTTACGCTGTCTTTTTGGTGGATGAGGCGGAATGAATACGCCTTCCTCTGGTGCTACATCTTCATCTTCAAATGGCTCTATTTCTGCAGGTACTATTACGCCATCTTCGTTTGCACCTTCTAGTTTAATAGTAACAACCTTGGTAATTCCTGATTCTTCCATAGTTACACCAAGAAGTGTTCCAGAGCCTGCAACTGTCTTTTTATTGTGGGTAATAACAATATACTGACTCACGTTTGCAAAGGTGCGCAATGTGCTTACAAAACGAGTAACGTTTTGCTCGTCGAGAGCAGCATCAATTTCGTCCAAGAGACAGAAAGGAGATGGACGAACCATGTAAGTTGCAAACAAGAGAGAAACAGCCGTCATAGTGCGCTCTCCACCTGAGAGAAGTGCAATGTTTTCGAGTTTCTTTCCTGGAGGCTGCGCAAAAATGTCGATACCCGACTCGAGTACGTTCATGGGATCTGTTAGGCGCAACTCTGCCCTACCACCACCAAATAGGCGACGGAACATATTGTGAAAGTTCTTTTTAATTTTATTGTATGTCTCTAAGAAGAGCTCGGTAGATTCGGCTCTAATCTCTTCGGTAATACGTTTTAAGTCATCACGAGCTTTTTGTAAGTCTGCTAATTGATTAGATAAAAACTCATAACGTTCTTTTGTTTCTGCAAATTCTTCGGG
>CAYJNB010000022.1:13068-16605 GCA_964371205.1 uncultured Treponemataceae bacterium | reverse complement strand
TTCTGTCCGGCGGCACAGTAGCCCTTACTTTTAGTAAGGGCTTTTTTTATCTTAAAATTTTCAATCCTGATTACTACTTGTACGGTTTTAAATAATATCTTATAATAGTTTGATGAAATGGTTAATAATTCGTTCGGTAAATGAACCTGAAATTGATGAATCGGTATTTGCATTTTTTCGAGAGAAGAATGTAGATATTGTTGAACATGCAATTTCTGTGGAGAGTGGTAAAAGTATACTCGATGATGACCGCTCTATTTTGTTAGGAGAACTCATTGGTGAGGTAACTCACTGTATTGCGTTTTATTCTTCCGATTTGAGAGCCTATTCTCCTCTTTCATACGTAATGGGTTTTTTCTCTGGAGCAGGTATTCCTGTTTTTACAGTGGGGTACACAGGCTCAACACCTTACTATGCAACAAAACTTTATTCTTTTGAACGATTTGACTATTACTTAAAACAAGAAGAAGAGAAAATTGCTCGTAAAAAGCTTATTGAAAAAGGTATTCCCTTTACTCCAGATGAGTTTTCTTTTCATATTTCAAAAGCTGATGAAGAAATTTGTACTTTATTTTTAAAATCTGGTATTGATTTAAATTGTAGTAATTCTGCAGGAACGCCAATGTTATCGATAGCATCACGTAATGATAAGGAAGCGATGGTTTCTTGGTTATTAGAAAATGGTGCTCACTTAAATGCTTTATCGACAGACAGAGGTTACACTCCAGTTATGGATGCTGTTTGGCGTTCTAATGCAAATATGGTAGATATATTTGTAACCGCGGGTGCTGATTTAAGCATTATTAGTAGTGATGGACAGCCTATACTAGTTCTAGCTGTTGGAACAGGTAATAGTAAAGTTTGCGAGTTATTAGTAAAGAATGGTGCAGACCCGTACATAAAAGATCACCTTGGGGTGAGTGCATATGAATATGCGACATTGTTCAAACATGATGAGATATTAGCAATTTTTGACGAGAATAAAAAATGAGGCATAAAAAGAACAAAAACTCTATTGTATTCACTGGTGGTGGGACTGGTGGGCATATTTTTCCAGGTTTAGCAGTTGCTGATGAACTTTCCGACCTAACTACAGTCCCTTTGTATTGGATTGGTTCATCTTCTGGCATGGATAGATCTATAGTGGAAAAAAACAAGAATATTACTCGTTTTTTTGGTGTGCCTGCAGGGAAGTTACGGCGTTATTTTTCTTTGCAAAATGTTTTAGATGTATTTAAAATCTTTGCAGGTTTTTGCGCTTCATTTTTTCACTTGCTTTTTTTAAAACCAGCGGTGGTTTTTTCAAAAGGTGGATTTGTAAGCGTTCCTGTTTGTTTTGCTGCTGCTTTACTAAAGATTCCAGTATACACACATGAGTGCGATTTTTCTGCCGGTTTGGCAACTAAGCTCAACTCATTAGTTGCTTCCCATATTTTAGTTTCATACGAAGAAACAAAACTTTTTTTTAAACCTGCAACTAGAAAAAAAGTAATAGTGACTGGGAATCCTGTTCGCCCTGTATTTTATGAAGCCGATCCCCTAAAAGGAAGAGCGTTCTTAGGCCTTGATGCGATTGTACAAAAGGGCGAAAAACCACTATTACTAGTTTGCGGTGGGAGTCTAGGAGCTCGTCAAATAAATGATCTTGTTTTAGAATGTGTACAAGATTTATGCGAAAAATTTATTGTTGTACATCAGACAGGTAGGGCATTTAGAGAAGAACAAGAATCTTCTGATGCAAAAAAGCATGTAACCCTTCCAGAGGATTACTATGCATATGATTTTATTTATGATGAGATGCCTCATGTTCTTGCAGCTGCAGATATTGTATTTTCAAGGGCTGGAGCAAATTCTCTTTGGGAAAATGCGGTAACCGGCAAGGCAATGGTGCTGTTGCCCTTATCAGGTTCTGGGACACGTGGCGATCAGGTTGAGAACGCTGCTTTTTTTGAAACACAAGGTGCTGCATTAGTTTTAGATGCTGATGCAGATAAGGATGTATTGGTTTCTACACTAGATACATTAAATAATCAAAAAAAGAGGAACGCACTTTCGTTAACTGCAAAGAATATGTGCTCAAATGAGAGACCTGCACTTACAATTGCAAAACATATTTATGGGGGCTTAGTGTGAACTTTGTTATAATTGATATTATTTTTATAATTATAATTGTTTTTTGTATTATTCGCTGTGTAATAAATGGGTTTGTAAAAGAATTTTTTTCTAAACTTGCTTTAATTGGAGGTGCTGTTTTAGGGCTTCTATTTTACGGTTATGTTACGCCACTATTGCCTGCGACAATCCCTGATTTTATAATTAATATTGCAGGGTTTTTAATTATTTTTATTCTTGCGTATATAGTCATTCGAATAATTGAGCGCATCATAGGTTTAGCATTCCGAGGAGAGATTATGGCTGGACTAGACAGAGCTCTCGGCCTTTTTCTTGGAATATTCGAAGGTTTGCTTATAAGTTCTTTGATAATTCTGTTACTGATAACTCAAAGTTTGATAGATGTAAGTGGTTTATTTAACGGTAGCTTTTTTTATGATTTATTAACACCATTTATTTTACGTTCAGCTAATTTTATGCAAGATTTGGCAGTGCTGTAATGTTTGAGAATGTCTTATTTCAAAGTTGTACCACTCTCTTAACAAATGATATTTTGCAGAATAACTTGCCAAATTCGCTTTTGTTTAGTGGGGTTTCATCGCAAGGAAAATTAACTACAGCATTAGAATTAGCTAGAGTTCTTTCCTGTACAGCAGAGCCAAGAGGTGAGTGGACTTGTACTTGCTCTTCGTGTGCTTCTCATAAGAGCCTGACAAACCCTGACTTACTTATTCTTGGGCCTCGGTATAATACATTAGAAATTTTAGCAGCAAAATCAACTTTTTTACAAGCAGTTGCAAATAGAGCTAGCTATATGAATGCAAGTCGATATTTATTTATTAGGTCTGCACGTAAGCTAACAGTGCGCTTTAATCCACTTGTTTGGGAAGACGATACAAAATCTTCTAAAATTTCTCCTTTAGTTTCTGCCGTCGATGAGCAATTAGAACTTTTGAACCCGACAAGAGATATTCCAGATTTTGATGAATTAGAAAAAATATGTGATTCTGTAACGAATTCTTGTATAAAACTCGAAGAGTTTGCCTTATATGACAATATTCCAATTGCACACATACGTAGGGCTGCCTCATGGGCTCATTTAACTACCTCTGGAAAATCAAAGGTTATAGTTATTGAAAATGCTGATTGTATGCAAGAGGGAGCTCGTAATGCACTTTTAAAAATTTTAGAAGAACCTCCGGCACAAGTTATATTTATTTTAACAACAGAAAAAAAGAATGCTATTATGCCGACAATTTTATCTCGAGTTAGAGTATATTCGTTTGCTCAACGAACTATAGAGCAACAACAACAAGTAATCTCCCGCTTATTTCATATTGAACCTAGCTCCTACACTTCTGTTGGACAATATTTATACAGCTTGCTTCCTATACCACTTGCTACATTAACTGAGTTAGCTAATAA
>CAYJNB010000022.1:0-13058 GCA_964371205.1 uncultured Treponemataceae bacterium | reverse complement strand
GTTGACTTGTGCCAAAAAACAGTTGCTGCTGCCTCGAACTTTGAACCACGATTTTTATATAGGTTATTTATTCTAGAACTATTTGACTGCTTACGCAAAATATTGATTCAGTCTAAAACTAATGCTATTGATATTAGTCAAATTGAGACATGTTCTAAGGCTATTCAGCATGCATTTACTCAAGTGAGTGTATATAATCAAAGTCCACTTGCTGCACTAGAGCAACTATTGCAAGAGCTTTCTGGAGCATAAGTTTTATGAGAGAGTTTGTAAAAAAAGTTGCACAAAAAGCTTCTAAACTTACTCCTGAACAAATAGAAGGTCTATTTGAGTCCCTTACATCAGAAAATGAGCTGCTTAATGCAGTTATTGAGTCTTCAAATACTGCACTATTAATTTGCGATAAAAGCTGGAATTTACTTAAAACAAATAAGGCAGCTGAGCGTTATTTAATACTTGCTGAGCAAAGGCAAAATACAGATCCTGTTTGGCTTTTCGTAAATGACGAAGAAATAGCACGTTTTTTACAAGTGAATCACGATATGCAGAAAAACAATACTGTAGATGAGTTTACTGTAGAGACCAGTGGCGGTTCAAAGAGAATGGTTTCTGTAAGTATTATGCCTTTAGTAAAAGATAAAACAGTTGCAGGTAATATTGTACGTATCGAAGATATTACTGATGAACGAAATAAAGAGACTCGATTACGTCGAACAGAAAGTCTTGCAAGTTTAACTCATTTAGCTGCGAATGTGGCCCATGAAATTAAAAATCCGCTTGGAAGTATTAGTATACATATCCAATTAATACAAAAGGCATTAGAAAAGGCTCGATTAGAAGACGGGATACTCCCCGACAAAAAGTTTACAGAAAAATACTTAGAAATAGTGAACCAAGAAATAGAGCGGCTAAATACAATTATTGTTGATTTTTTATTTGCAGTTAGACCAATCCAAGCCGAACTTACTCCTACTGATATGACCAAGCTTTTAAATCAACTTACAGATTTTTTTCTACCCGAGCTTAAAAAGAATAATATTAAATTACAGCTACATTTTACAGAACAATTACCCCACCTTATGTTGGATGAAAAACTATTTAAACAGAGTATCATTAACATAGTTCAAAATGCAATTGCTGCAATGCCGGACGGCGGTGTTTTATGGTTTAGCACTCAAGTATCAGATGGTCGTTGTATCCTTAGTATTGCTGATAATGGTATTGGTATCGAAGAAAATGTGTTAAGTAGAATATTTGAGCCGTATTATACAACTAAGGTCAGTGGTACTGGTCTTGGACTTACAATGGTTTATAAAGTAATTAAAGAGCATGGGGGCGATATTCAAGTAGAGTCCTTGCCCGAAAGCGGTACTTTATTCTCTATAAATCTACCCATTCCGCAAAGAGAAAAACTTCTTCTATCTTAAAACGTATTTAATTGCTTTTTAACCAATTTTCTTATATACTGCAAATAGAATGAAGTTTAACATACTAATAATTGATGATGAAAAAAATATTCGCGAAGGCCTTGGAGATGCACTGCAGTTAGAAGGTTATAATACTATTCTAAGTGGAGATGGAAAATCTGGCTTAGAAATAGTGGCGCGAGGAGACATTGATTTAGTAATAACTGATTTACGTATGCCAAATATAAGTGGCGAAGAGGTCTTGGAAAAGGTTGCTAGTGAAGCACCTGGAATCCCAGTGATTGTGCTTACTGGACACGGAAGTATAGATAGTGCCGTAAATGCTATGCGAAAGGGGGCTTACGACTTCTTAACCAAACCACTTAACTTAGATAGACTTTTTTTAATTGTAAAACGGGCTCTACAGACAAGGGAGCTTTCTTTACAGCATCGTTTAATGCGCGATGAACTTGAAAAGAATCAAATATTTGAATCTATTATTGGTAGTAGTGCTGAGATGCAGAAAATATTTCAAGTAGTTAAGCGTGCTGCAGACTCAAAGGCTTCAGTCCTCATTACAGGAGAAAGCGGTGTAGGGAAGGAACTAATTGCAAATGCTGTACACCAATTATCTCCCAGAAAAGAAAAACCGCTTATTAAGGTTCATTGTGCAGCACTTGCAGAAAGCCTTTTAGAAAGTGAATTATTTGGCCATGAAAAGGGAGCTTTTACAGGCGCTACAAGCCGTAAACGAGGGCGTTTTGAACTTGCTCATAGTGGTACCATTTTTTTAGATGAAATTGGAGAAATAAATCAAAATGTGCAAATAAAAATTTTGCGAGTGTTACAAGATAAGCGATTTGAACGTGTGGGAGGAGAGGACACAGTTGAAGTCGATGTACGTGTAATAACAGCCACAAACAAAAATTTAGAAGAAGAAATAGCACAGGGTACCTTTAGAGAAGATCTCTACTATCGTCTCAATGTTGTTCATATCCACGTTCCTTCACTTCGTGAGAGAAAAGATGATATACCTCTTTTGTGCTCTGCTTTTTTAAAAGAGTTTGCACAGGAAAATCAAAAAAACATTGAAAGTATTGATGCAAAAGCTCGAGCTGCACTGTATTCATATGATTGGCCAGGTAATATACGTCAACTACGTAACTGTATCGAAAGCGCAGTAGTTATGTGTGTAGGTTCAGTGCTTACTCTTTCAGATTTGCCTCCAACCATAGCGCAGCATTCTGTTGCAGATTATATACAAATTCCATCAGGTATTTCGCTTGAGGCAGCAGAAAAAATGATAATACAACAAAATCTTGCAATGCAAAATGGAAACAAATCAAAAACAGCAACGGTTTTAGGAATTGGAAGAAAAACACTTCATAGAAAAATTGAAGATCACGGCCTAATGGATACTGATTCAGAATTAGATTCTTTTTCTGATAAAGCAGCTAATCAAGAAGCAATCTGAGAGGATGTAAATGACTCTTCCTAATAGCAGCTCTTTTTTATTTAACGAAGATAATTTTAAGGATAACCTAAAAACTATTGCTATTCCATATCTTGAATCAGTAAAAAATACACACAAAGTTGATTCTGTAGAAAATGGACACATCCACTGTGAAACATTTGTCCCCGATGCTAACTTTAAGGCTATGATTGTTATTTTTTATGGATTTTGTGAGTATTGTGCAAAATATGATGAGGTAACATTTTATTTTCTTAAGATGGGTTATGCTGTATGTCGATTTGATCATTTTGGACATGGATTTTCATCGCGAAACAAACCCTTAGAGACATATAAAGTCCATGTCGACAAATTTTCAACCTACGTAGAAGATGCGCATACTATCCTTAATTCAGTTGTAAAGCCTATGGTGGGGAACAAACCTTTGTTTTTATTTGCCCATTCAATGGGAGGAGCCATAGGTACACTTTTTTTAAAAGATTACGCGCAATACTTCTCGGCTGCAATATTAACTTCTCCTATGTTTGGTGTACGTATTTTGCCTAAAGCTCTATGGTTAGATAGTATTTTAATTGCAATTTTAAAATTATTTTTAGGAAAAAAACATTGTCTTCCAGGTCAAGCAGATCACTTTGAAACTAATCTAAACTACAAAAATGTAAATAAACCCTTTTTAAGTAAAGAGAGGTATAATTATTTTTACGAGTCTCGTTTTGCAGATGAACACTTACAAACGTGGAGTGGAACTGTTTCGTGGTTATCGGAGTCATTACGAGCAATGCGTGCAATAAAAAAAATCAAGAAAAATCAAATAAGAATTCCTGTTTTAGTATTTCAAGCGGAACAAGATGAAACTGTTCTTTCTTTACCCCAACGTCATTTTGTTTCTACTCAAGATACAGCGCGATTAGAAGTTATAAAGAATGCAAACCATGAAATTTATAATTGCCCGAATACAGTTTTGTTAGATTATTATACAAAGATTAATGATTTTCTTTTAAAATGGATTAACCTATGAGTAAACTATATCGTTTGTTTTTAATACTATGTGCTTTTAGTTTTTTCTCTAGCACAGTCAGTTCACAAGATTTTTTACGTATAACTGTAGAGAGTGCTGTAGAAATGGCTGTTGAATATAATCTACCTCTTAAAATGAGTTCTATCGATGTTTCTCTAGCTGAATTATATAATAATACTGCTTGGAATAACTATGTACCTTCCATATATTTAGGAGCAAACGTATCAAGGGATGGGAATATTGGTTTATATAAAGATAACACAGCACAAAACGTAGAAAAAGAGAATTGGCTCTGGCAAGCCTCTATTGGTGCCAGTCTCGCGCTTAATTCATACTCTTTTTCTATAAAAGAAGAACTTTCTAAACTTTATAGAAAGACACTTATTGAGCATCAAAACAATGTGAGTCGCCTTAAAACAGATGTAAAAATAGCTTTTTATGAGCTAATAGCAATGCAAGAAGATGTAAGTATTGCGTTATCAGATCTTGAACGAGCACAAGCCAAATTTATGCAAGATGAACAGTACTATAATCAGGGGGTAACTTCGGAGACAGAAGTGTTGCGTAGCCAAGTTGCTTTAGAAAATGCTAAATCAAATGTAGCAATAAAAAAATTCACACAAGAATCTGCTATGGCCGAATTTAGAGATCTAGTAGGAATCGACAGAGATATAGATATAGAGTTGGAAGGGAGTATAGATATAAGCGTTGAGCATTTAGACTCTTATGCTCTTGTAGCAAAACACCTTTACAATAGATCAGACGTACAAATAGCACTTATAGATTTGGAATTACTTGTTGCTCAAAAAAGAGATACCGCATTATCGGACTTTACTCCCACATTACAAGCTGAGTATGCATTTATATATGGGGATAACTTTTATGAACAAAATCAGTTCTATGATTCAGGCAGTCTTAGTTTGTCGTTACGTGTGCCGCTTGATTCATTTATCCCAGGTACAAAAAGTAACAATCGATATGCAGATATAACATCAGAAATAGAAAAACAAGAAATTTACTTGCAAAAAGTAATTAATGATGCAGAAAATGATGTGTATAATATGGTTCGTCAATTAGAGCGTTCTAAAGCGCTTTTAGAAACACTAACTACTACCAAAGAGATTGCAGAGCGCAGTTATAACATTACATATGCTTCCTACACACGCGGAGAGATTCCATACTATAACAATGTTTCTGATGTTGAATCTGAACTGGATACTGCAAGAGTAAGGGTGTTGGCTGAGCAATACAATTATTTATCATTATTACTCAACCTTGAATATGCACTCAACTTAGACGAATAATATAGATACTCACTCCCCTTACAGCCTCTATACTATTCTTCATACGTAGGGGAGGTGATTGTAACTCTTCGCACATAGAAAAGACATAATCACTTTTTGATATTAAGATGAATGACTAAGTAGTATTTCGATTGCCTTTTCGATAGCGATATCTTCGAAAGTTTCTCGGTTTGTAAGATTTTTAAGGGTAAGCAGATTTTTTTCGGCTTGCTCTTTTTTTATTAAAATTCCAAATGGCACGGCTTTTTTTTCTGCAACGGTGTACTGCTGAGTAATCTTCTTAGCTTCAGGAAATACTTCGCATGTAATGCCTTTTTCTCGTAAAGTACAAGCAGTTTGCACATAGTGGCTCATAAGCTCTTCGTCTAGACAGAATATTTCTGTTTGTAAAAAGCCTTTGTTGTCTTTAATGGCTCCAAGTTGCTCAAGTCCTGCTATAAGTCGGTCAAGTCCAATAGAAGATCCAACCCCAGAAACGCGTTCTTTCATGTAGAGGCCTGCAAGGTCGTCGTAGCGTCCCCCAGAACACACAGAGCCGATAGATGGCAATTCATTTAAAAATGTTTCATATACAAGACCAGTATAATAATCTAAACCGCGAGTAATTGAAGGATCAAGCACAAAGGATGTTTCGATTCCGGCTCTTACCATTAGTTTTCGTAGTTCTCGCATGCGTTTTGTATCATCGCCTGATCCACCAGCAGCTTTTTCCATAGCGCTGAGTGTTTGCTCATAATTATCGGTACCTTGTACAAAGTTTAAAATAGTTTGTGCAGTGTCGGCACTACCGCAAATGTCTGTTAATAGCTTTGCAGTTTCAGCCTTACCTATTTTTGCAAGTTTATCTACTGTACGCAAAATTTCATCTGAGTTTTGGCGTTGTTCAATATGCTCTAAAAAGCGATTGAATAATCCGCGGTGATTAATGCGAATAGTAATGTCGTTTACTCCACAAGCGTCTAGGGCAGTTTTCATAAGTAAAAGAATTTCAAAGTCGCACATTACGCTATCTGAGCCTACACTGTCAAAGTCACACTGCATAAATTCTCTATAGCGACCAGCTTGTGGTTTTTCTCCACGCCAAACCTTTGCAATATGATAGCGCTTAAATGGCATATATAATTCGGCTTTATGCTCTGCAATAAATCGTGCAAATGGCACCGTTAAATCAAAACGAAGCGCTACGTCGCGCCCGCCATTGTCTTCAAAACGAAACACTTGTTTCTCTGTTTCACCTTCGCTTTTTCGTAGAAGTATTTCTGAATACTCTAAAACTGGTGTGTCAATCGGAATAAATCCAAACGACCGAAAGGTTGTTGTAAGTGTTTCAACTAAAAGGGCTCGCTTAATTTCTGCGTCCGGTAAATAATCCCTAAAGCCTTTTAATACTTTGGGTTGAATAAGATTTTGCATAGTATTATAATACAAATATTAGGAGAAAATTGCAATGCTCTTAGCAGTTGATATTGGAAACACAAATATAGTAATGGCTCTTTTTGATAAAGATACACTCGTAAAACAATGGCGGGTATTTAGCGATGAAAGGCGCACTTCTGACGAATACAATGCTGTTATTGTCTCTCTATTTAGAGATTCAAAGTTAAATACAGATGTAGTAAAAGAGGCAGTCTTAACTTCAGTTGTACCTACTTTACTAGGGCCTTTTATTCGATTACTAGAGAATATTTCTGGTAAAAAACCACTTGTAATTGGTCCTTCAATGTATGATAAGTTGCCGATTACATTACCAGAATCAGCAGTGCACGAAATTGGTACCGATTTAATTTGTAACGCTGTCGAAGCGTATTGTAGATATAATAGCGCTTGTATAGTCGTTGATTTTGGAACTGCCCTTACTTTTACAGCAATTGATCAAAACGGAGCAGTGCAGGGAGTTGCTATTGCACCTGGATTGGGAACAGCTCTAAAATCACTCTTTAGTAATACTGCTCAAATTCCCTCGGTGCCCTTAGAAGCGCCACCATCAAGTCTTGGAACAAACACAATTCACTCAATTCAGTCTGGTATAGTCTTAGGCTACAAAGGTCTTGTTGAGTCTCTTATTGCTCAAATAAAAACGGATATGGTTGCAAAAACAGGCGTTGCTAAAGATGCAATCCATGTAGTTGCAACTGGTGGCTTAAACAGTGTTTTGAAGCCCATAACAGATGTATTCGAAGACGTGGATAAGTCTCTAACACTTAAGGGGTTAAAACGTATAGCTGAATTGTGTGGGTAGATTAAAGTAATAAAACTTAAACCTATCTACTCGGCATGTATTGCAATACTCGATTTTTAGAGTATTGCAAGTGAATAGTAATTAGTTGTTACCAATTAATTACTTTCTTCATACCATAAGTGCTCATTTCTTTTATTATGCATGACCCACCTATTGAAGTGATACTCAATCCAACATCGTTTGAGCATGTTGAATAGACATTATTTGTCATAACTGTCCTATAGTCATCTGTAAAGATTTCCATAGAACTGGTGTCTAAAAACATTCTTACATGTATTTTTCCGGAGTCAGCAGACTCAAGATTACACTTTCTAACTAGTGCTTCAATGTTCCCAGATTTTGTTCTGTCAAAAACTAATTCACCATTTTTTAAGTCAAAAATGAGTTTTGTAGAATTTGTGTCTGTTTTCCTTAACTCAAATATAATTTCTGATACATCATTATTTGGAATTTCAATTAAGGCTTCAATTTCACAGTGAATGTTATCATCTCCTGCTGTAAAGCTAAATGCTTCATCTGCATTTAAAGAAACATTTGAGTATTCTTGTTTACAATCAGTACGAAGCAAATTTGTTTCTACTGCTGGTTCAAACTTAATTTTTCCATCATCGCACATAGTTAGAACTCTCGGTAATGAAATACTTCCACACCAGCCATTTTTGCTCGTATCATATTTTTGATTATTCCAAGGCATAAATGGCCATGATCCTATCCAACCAAATGATAGGGTTCTTCCTGTATGATCATTAAAAATTTGTGGTGCATAATAGTCAAAGCCCCAATCTGCTTCGCCCATTACATTCCAATTAAATTTACCTGTTTTGTAGCTAAATTCTCCGGTTAAATAAACACATTTTCTCTGTGGCATACCCATGGGTGAATAAATCAAAACATATTTGTTACCAAGTTGAAAGAAATTTGGGCATTCAAGCATCGTTCCCAATTCACCTCTGCTTTCAACTAAATCATTAACAAATTCCCAGTTAATTAAATCTTTTGAGCGATGTAAAAAAACTTTGCCGTAACCATTTGTCTTATATGTTGACTCATCGAGTAGGGCACTTACTCCTTCAGTTCCGCCTGTTACCATATAATAATAGTCTTCATGTTTCCAAACTTTTGGATCCCTAAAGTCATGGGGGTTTGTTCCTTCCGGTGCTGCTGAGATAATTGGATTACTTTCATGCTTTATAAAATTAATACCATCTTTTGATGTTGCAAGACACTGAACTTGACGTTCTTGATTACATCCTGTATAAAATACTTTTATTTCTCCATCTTCATAAATTGCGCTACCGGTGAAAATTCCACCTCCCGTCCAACCATCGTAGTCCTCGCTAGGAGCTATAGCTTCTCCACACATTTCCCAGTTTATCATATCCTTACTGATTGCGTGGCCCCAGAACATTTGTCCCCATCTGCCTTCGTAGGGATGGTGTTGACAAAATAGGTGATAGGTACCATCTGCTTCGACAAGCCCACAAGGATCATTAATCCAACCTGCCGGCATCATAAAGTGATAATTTTCACGCCATTGAGAATCCTTAATTTCTGAATTCTTTTCTTTCATAAAGTCATCTACTTTTTTTAAAACTTCTTTGTGATTTTCTACATTCTTACTCATTATTATTCCTTAAAATAGTTTATTTAAAATTTCTGATAATGGTCTAAGTTTTACTTGTGCACCAATATCAGATACTGTTATTGAACCAGTATAATTTCCGAGTTTACAACAATTAGTTTCGTTCAACCCACTTATTATTCCTGCAATAAAACCCGCAACAAAAGAATCGCCCGCGCCGGTGGTATCTACACGTTTTGCATCATAAGGTGGGATTACCATAACTTCATTATTTACTAAAACACAGCTACCAAGTTTACCCAATTTAATACAAGTTGTTTTTACACCACAAGAAGCAAAGAAGTCTAGGCAATCTTTTTCTGTTTTACAACCAGATATTCTCTTTGCTTCTCTAATACTTGGTAGAAATACGTCTAAATATTGTAAAGCGCTCTTATTCTCTTTAAGCCATTCTTGGTCAACTTCACCTGTAACATCTAAAACTGTCTTCAAACCTAAGCTTCTTGCTCTTTGAAGTAAAGCTGTAAGGTTTTCTCCTTCAAAATGAGGAAGATCACCTGCGCTACCGATATATAAAATATCATGGCTTTTTAGTATCTCTTCTGTAACTTCTTCACAAGTTACATTATGGCAAGCTCCTTTTTGTGAAATAAAAGCTCTCTCTCCCTTGTCCGAAATTAGCACAGCGCTTTTTGAAGTGATTCCTTCTTTTCTTAGTACATAATCAGTTGATAAATCGTTATCTTTAAGATGTTTTAGTATGTAATCAGCAAAAAAATCACTACCAACAGCCGACAACAGTGTAACTTCAAGTCCAAGACTATTAATGTTATATGCAACATTTGCTGCATCGCCACCAACCAGAATTTCGATATTTTCTGCTGTGTACGTATCTTTTTCGAAGGTATCTGTGTCCACTGGTTTTACAACAATGTCACAGACCATTAACCCTACACATAAAACTTTCATTGTATCACCTTATCGCACTACATTATTGGGATTGAACAGCCTTAGTTTTTCTTCAACAAGATTTTCTCCGGCAATCATACCCTCTCTAAATAGTTGGAATACATTATATTTAAAATTCTGTTCTGTTTGTGTTTCAGTTAATCTTTTTCCAAATGCAGAAATAAGTTCTGTGCAGATATTTACTTTTGATACACCATTTATAACCGCTTCTTGAATTTTTACACTTGGAGTACCTGAACCTCCATGCAATACAAGCGGAATTTGAACATTCTTTGCTATTTCTTTTAATCTATCAATGTTTATTTTAGGCTCTTCTGTATAAAAGCCATGTGCAGTTCCAATTGCAACAGCTAGACAGTCGATACCTGTTTCTTTAACAAAATTGCTAGCTTGTAGTGGGTCAGTTTGCAAGTCAACACCCTCTATATTTCCTTCTACACCTGCTAAAGTTCCAAGTTCTGCCTCTGTTGATGCCTGATAGTTTTTAGCTAATTCGACTACCTTTTTTGTAAGAGACACATTTTCTTCATAACTTAAAGATGAAGCATCAATCATTACGGACGTAAAACCTGC
This sequence comes from uncultured Treponemataceae bacterium, assembly GCA_964371205.1. Taxonomy (GTDB): domain Bacteria; phylum Spirochaetota; class Spirochaetia; order Treponematales; family Treponemataceae; genus CAYJNB01. Next base: position 2,496 of record CAYJNB010000022.1, on the reverse strand, counting down.
TTCTAGCGCAATCTTTACTTCTTCGTAAGTTGTTGCATGATCTAAGTGAAGGGCTATTGGAACTTTTGGAAAAAGCTGAGACATCATGTCTGCAATTTTTCGTGCATTGACATAACCATCCATATAATCACGTTCATAATGACCAACCTGTAAAATAACAGGCATATTTAGCTTATCTGCAGTAGATACAATACAGCGTGCTGAATCATATGACCAAAATTCAAATGCTCCAACAGCATAGCCTTTTTGTCTTGCTTCTACTAACATTTCTTTCATAGTAACTAACATTTTTTTTCCTTATAATTTATTTTGTATTTTCAGATATTGCTTGCTTTTTAAAAAAACTAGCGAACTTGGGCATTTTTTTCTCTTTCTTTACATAGTCAATGTATACAGCACCAAGAACTACAATTCCCTTTACAACAAACTGCCAAGAAGAGTCAATCCCAATTAGATTCATACCGTTATTCATAACACCAATTACTAAGCATCCTATAACCGTTCCTCCAATTGTACCAACTCCACCCGACATACTTGTGCCACCAAGTACAACAGCAGAAATAGCATCCATTTCAGCACCGTTCCCTACATTAGGTTGTCCTGAGTATGTTCTTGTACAAGTTAAAATACCTGCACAAGCTGCTAGTAGACCTGAAACAACGAATACCATAAGTGTTACGCGCTTTGCATTTATTCCAGTGTATTCTGCAGCTTGTTTATTATCCCCAACAGCATAAATATTTCTACCAAATTTTGTTTTGTTTAGTATGATTGAAGAGAAACATATACAAACTATAATAAATATCGCTTGAATTGGAATAACACCGAAAATTTTTCCTGCCCCTAAATAGGAGTAGAGTGCGTCATCAACTAGAATTGTCTTTGAATCAGTATATATTCTAGCAAAACCTCTACCTATATTCATCATTGCCAAAGTAACGATAAAAGGGGGAATTTTAGTTCGTGAAATAATAAATCCGTTTAGTGCTCCGACGCATGTACCAATTGCAATTGCTAGAAGAATTGCGACAACGGAATTAAGTTGGTTAAATGTAATAAATCCGGCGCTAAGACATCCAGAAATTGCAATTACAGAACCAACAGAAAGATCAATTCCACCCAGTATAATTACCATAGTCATACCACAAGCAAGTAATATGTTTACGGAAATTTGTTTAATAATGTTTGTTATATTATTAACCTTTAAGAACGCAGGCTCTGTTAGAATTAAAAATATAACAAGCAGAAAAAAACCTATTAAAATACCAAGGTTCTTCTTTATAAATGATTGAATGTCACTTACTACATTGTTCGCATTATTAAGTAAACCAGATTTTATATTAATATTATTCATTTTGTCTCCTTTGCCTTTAAATTGTTGCTAATGCCATTATTTTCTCTTGATCAAAATCTTCTTTGTTCAAGACACCGGTTGTTTTGCCGTTAGAAAAAACACAGATTCTATCACTCATATTAATTAGTTCTGTTAGTTCAGATGACACCATAATTACTGAAATTCCATTATTTGCAACCCAGTCAATTAATTGATATATTTCTGCTTTCGATTTAACATCAACACCCCGCGTTGGCTCATCGAGAATAAGAATTTTTTTTGTAGATAGTAGCCAACGAGCTATTAGTACTTTTTGTTGATTTCCTCCACTTAATTCAGCGACAATTTGCTTCGTACCTGTAGCTTTTATTGCAAATTGATTCATTTTTTCATCTACAATCTGCTTTTCTAACATAAAATTTACTTTTAAATTTTTTATTATTTCTTTTAATACATTTACCGTTACATTATAATTAATATCTTGCTGTAAAAATAAACCTAGTAATTTTCGATCTTCTGGTACATATCCTATGCCATTTTCGATAGCAATTTTTGGTGTATTAAAGTTTACAATTTCTCCATTTATTGTGATAGTTCCGGCTTTTAACTTATGAATACCTACAATACTTTGCATAGCTTCTGATCTACCAGCTCCAACTAAGCCTGATATTCCAAGAATTTCGCCATTGTAAAGTTCAAAAGATACGTCCTTTACTCGCTTGCCATTATTCAAGTTATTTACAGTCATTACTATTTTATCTGTTGGAATATTTGACTTATAGTAATAGCTACTGATTTCTCGCCCAACCATCATCTGTACGAGTTGTTCTTTTGTTGAGGTTTGCATTGCAACTGTATTAACATACTTACCATCTCGTAATATTGTTACATTATCTGCTATGTCATACAACTCATTAAATTTGTGTGAAATGTAAATAATTCCAACATTTTCACTCTGAAGCTTGCGTATCATCTGATATAACATTTCTATTTCATGTGAAGATAAAGAAGATGTTGGCTCATCCATAACAACAATTTTCGCACCAAAAGAAATCGCTCTAATTATTTCAATCATCTGTTGCTGTGCAATCGTTGTCTCGTTTAGTATACTAGTTGCTTTTAGGTTTAGATTATATTTGTCAAGCATTTCTTGAGCTAGTTTA
>CAYJNB010000021.1:0-17236 GCA_964371205.1 uncultured Treponemataceae bacterium | reverse complement strand
TTTTTACACTATTTTTTATTCTCTGCGTTTGCATGGTAAGCCCCTTCTTTGCACTCACTGTACCGGCATTAACAAATCCGGTAGTAGACCAAGCAAATTTGCTTTCTACCCAAGAAGAGCAAGCGCTTAACCAATACTTAGGTCAGCTTAATACGCAATACGGTATTCAAATGGCAGTCTTAACAGTTCCTTCTCTCGAAGGAGAGCAACTCGAAATGTATTCAATTCAAGTAGTGGATGAATGGCAATTAGGTAGTGCCGAAAAAGACAATGGCGCACTCTTACTTGTTGCACTCGAAGAGAGAAAAATACGCATAGAAGTGGGATATGGCTTAGAAGGCGTTTTAACCGATGCCTTGAGCAGTCAAATTATAAGACAGATTATTTCCCCGTATTTTCAGAGCGGAGATTTTGCAAGCGGCATTATAGCCGCTATTCAAGTAATGGCGCAAACTGCTGTAGGAGACGCTGCACCGACTGCCGATAATTCTCTTAAAACACAAGTTTCTCCAAATGCTCAAGAAAGGCCTAGTGCGGGAGCCTCTGTTTTTACGCTTTTATTCTTTTTTATAATTATGTTCCTAAGACTTGGGGGAAGCCGCAGTAGTGCCGGTAGGGGCTATAGCGGTGGTAGACGCTCAAGCGGTGTTAGCGATGCTATCGTAACAATGGGAATCCTTTCGCTTTTGGGAAATTCACGCGGACCGCGAGGCGGCGGATTCGGCGGTGGCGGTTTTAGTGGCGGTGGCTTTGGCGGCTTCTCCGGTGGAGGAGGCGGCTTTGGTGGCGGTGGCTCTTCCGGTGGCTGGTAGATTAACAAATTTTATTATAAATAAAATCACGTACAATTCTTGATTTATTTGCTATAAGTGTGTTATTCTTATGGTATGAAAACAATCAGTAAAGCAGATGCCTTTTTATCAAAAATGGGATTCCCTCTCGGCGGGCCGGACATTAATGCGGTAATTTCTTCGCTTTTATATGATATGGAGGCCTCTCTTGCAGCTGAACCAGATTTAAACTCTACACTTAGCGGTTCGCAAGCTATGATTCCAACATGGATTGTTCCTCCTGAAGAATCTTTAAGCAATAAAAAAGTTATTGTAATCGATGCTGGGGGAACTAATTTTAGAGCATGCTTTGTTTCATTTGATGAGAATGGTCTACCTTCCATAGAAAAACTACAGAAATGTTCTATGCCAGGAATAGATAGAGAGTTTTCAAAAAAAGAATTTTTTAGTCAAATTGCACAGAATTTAGATCATTTAAAAGACGAGGCAAATGCCTTAGTAGATGGAATTAGAATTGGCTTTTGTTTTTCTTATGCAATGCAGATTACACCTGAAGGTGATGGTATTGTTATGGAGTTTTCTAAAGAAATAAAAGCTCAAGAAGTTGTTGGCTCATTAGTAGGTCAATCATTGTCTGATGCTCTTGTTGAGAGAGGCTGGAAGAAACCTCAAAAGATTACACTCCTAAATGATACTACAGCAGCCTTACTAGCAGGCGCAGCAAATGCTCCAGCTGGTAAAAAATATTCCTCGTACATAGGCTTAATTCTAGGCACTGGTATGAATTCTGCCTATATTGAACCAAATCAAATAAAGAAAATTACTAGCTCTAAAGCTCCTTTAAAACAAATTGTTGTATGCGAATCTGGTATGTTTAATAAGGTACAAAGAAGTAGTTTAGATATAGCTTTTGATAAAACAACAAAATCTCCAGGCGCGTATGTAACAGAAAAAATGTGTTCGGGTTGCTATTTAGGTAGTACCGCTCTTTTAATGCTTAAAGAAGCTGCAAAAGCAGAGCTGTTTTCTAAAGAAGTTGCTACAGGGATTACAACCTTACTAAGTCTTGAATTAAAAGATATGGATCAATTCTTTTACGGGCCATATCGAGTGGATACTGTACTTGGTTCAATAGTCAAAAAAGGTAGTCAAGAAGACTACGATAACATGTTTAGACTACTCGATGCGTATGTAGAGCGCTCTGCGCGACTAACTGCTGCAGTAATCGCAGCATCGGTAATAAAAAGTGGAGAAGGTAAAAGTCCGGCTCTACCAGTTTCTGTTTTATGCGAAGGAACAACCTTTTATAAAACATATAGACTAAAAGAGCGCTTAAATGGCTATTTGCAACAAGCATTAGTTGAGCAACGCGGTTTACACTACGAAATTGTTTCTTTGGATAATGCCATTACTCTTGGTGCTGCAGTAGCTGGTTTATCGAATTAACTGTTTATATATGGGGAAAATCGCATTTTATAAAAAGAAATATATTTTATTTCTCATTAGTATGTCTTTTTTTACCTGTGTGTTTGCGCAGCTTTTTGATGATAAACCGGATTTATATACAATAAAAACTACCTATTTCGACATAATCTATCCACAAGATTCTGAGGAGTCTGCCAAACTTTTAGCATTAAAAGCGGATGAAATGTACAGAGAGGTAACAGCTTTTTTTAATGTTACATTCAATGAGCGCATACCTGTAGTAATTACCTCTGATATGGACATATTAAATGCTTATTATACTTCTTTCCCCTATAATAGAATTGTTTTATTTGATACATTGCCTGTAGATGACGAATTAAGTGTTTTTTCAAATACAATGGAGTCTGTTTTTGTTCATGAACTTACTCATTATGTAACAGCTAATATAAAAAATCCAATTTGGAAAGGCCTAAGCTTTGTTTTCGGTGATGCGGTGTCTCCATCGTATATGCTAAATACTTTACCTATATTTTCTGAGGGTGCCTCCATATATTTAGAGAGTATTACAGGAGAAGGGCGCTTAAACAATCCTTATTCGATGCAACCTCTTTTGCAAGCAAAAGTTGAAGGAACCTTTTTATCTTGGGAAGATGCCTCAATTGCTCGGGCTCCACACCTTGGAACTATTCCCTATGCATACGGCGGGGCTTTTGCTCTTTACTTAATCCGTACGTATGGTAGAGATGCGTATGCTCAATTTTGGAAAGAAACAGGAAAGTTACAGTTTGGCTTTGTTAAAGGAGCTTTTAAAGATGCATTTGGAATTAGTATAAGTGATGCGTGGTTAGATTTTGAGCAAGCTGTTCCTACTCCAATTGTTGAAGATCCTAATGCATATAATCAAAAAAAATTATGTAATAAACGAAGTAAGTATAAATCGCTAACTACTTCAGAAAATAATGTAATAGCTTGGGTTGATGAGTCATCTTCAAAAGTGTATATAAAAAAATCACCATCAGAAGAGCCTAAAGTACTTTTTAGCTATGCATCAATAAACAGAGTTGATTTATCTCCCGATGGCTCATTACTTTTAATTTCTGTATCAGAATTAACAACGGCAACTCTTTTTAGAGATACAGTTAAGGTTTTTGATGTAAATAAAGGACAATTTATATATGATACTAAATATCACTTACGAGAAACTTGTTTTTTAACTATGCCTAATGGTGAGCCTGCTATTGCGGGGGTTCATGTGGTTAGTCAAAAAGCCTCTTTGCAGATTTATAGTGATTTTAAGATATATAAGCAATTAGATTTTGCTCTTGGGACTAAAATTTATAACCCTATAGATTTAGGTGATGGTATTATAGCCTTTATTTTAGATAAAGAAACTATAAAATCAGTTGCTTTTTATGATTTAAAAACAGATGAGTTAAAAATATTACAAACAACTTCTGAGGCAGATATTAGTTTAAGTAAAATTGCAAGAGCACATTATTCAACAGAAAATGAGCTACCACGCTTGCTTTTTACCTATTCGCAAACACGCCAATTGTCGCAGTATGCGTATATGACAGTTGATCTACAAAATAACAAAGCAAGTATAGACTTGGTAGATAAAAATTTCTCCGGTGGTATGCAAAACGTTGTTATGTATAATGGGGGGCTTGCATATATTGCAAATTTTACTGAATATGATGCAGTATACGCAATTAATGAGATAGAAACTTTTTATGCAGAAGATTACCCAATTACACCATTTACTATTGAACATCCACCTGTACCAATAAATATTGCATTTAGTGAATCTATAAAAAATTCGGATGGCTCAATTTCTGAACCAAAGAAGTATAATCCACTCCCTTATCTTATAGAAGGTATTTTTTTACCTATTGCTGCAGATGTTCCAGTAACATTTCAGACTACATCTTTAGAACCTGAGTTTCTTGGCTTGGGGACTACATATATTACATCTGACCCGAGCGAGCGGTATACAGTTTTATTATCTGCTGGATATGATTTCTTTACAGACGATTCTTTGTTTTATGCTAATTTTTCTAATACAGTAACTCCAGTAAACTGGTCTGTTTCTTCTCGATTAATTGTAGAAGAAACCTTGTATAAAGAGCTAACAAGTATTTTTACGGTGTCTCATCTATTACCTTTATCAAATTCGCTCTTTTACTTTTACTTTGAAAATTCTTTTGAACATCTCACAAATTTTGAAGATTGGCGAGCAGTAAATGTAATGCAAGGTTATTTCTCGACTATCCGAAGAAAAGGTCTTGGTCATTATGATTTATCTGGTATAAAACTTGGTGTTATGCCATACTTTTATTTAAATCCTATGGAAAAAAATGTTATGGCTATTGTTGGTTTTGCTCTTTCTGGACTTCTTCCTATACAAAATCCTTATAATTTTACTGTTAGGCTACCACTTACAGTTGACGTTCTTACAGGGTATGAATATGCAGATATTTTAGCTAAATTAACGTTGTTCTCTGCAGAGATTCAAGAACCTGTTCCATTTCTTTCATTTTATGCTGATAGAATTACCTTTGATGGGCTTTACGAAAGTATAGTTACGTGGCAAGGTGAGCAAAGAACACAAATTATTCATTCAGATATGTTTTTAACATTAAGTCCGCATTTTGGTTACTTTTCTGAAGTAAATATGAATCTTGGAACTCGGTTCACCTATGATATACAAGAAAAAAATTGGTTCTTTTCCTTTAAAGGGGCTTTAAGTTTATAAGACTTTGTAGTATACTATAAGAAGTGGAGGGGTGCAGTGTCAGTTAAAAGTACCATTGGAAAAACACTAGTTTTACTTATGCTCATCTTTATTTTAATTGTTCTGGGTTTGTTTTGGTTTGACTACTTAGGTGTTGTTCAGTTTAAAACGGTTTTTGCTCCGGTTTATAAACTATTAGGTTTAGAACCACAAACAGTTGTTGCTGTAGAAGGTCAATACCCGTTTGCAAATTTGGATGATGACAGATTTGAAAAGAGACTTGATTCTCTTTCTATGAGAGAGCAAGAAATTGAAAAAAAAATAGATGATCTTACTCGACAAGAAGCTCAAAATCAGCAAATAGCACAGGAATTAGAAAATAGAATAATTGCTCAAGACGAGCGGGAACAAGCTTTTACTGATTCAACACAGAAATATACCGATAGAGAGCTTAATGTTCGAGCAAATGCAGAAAAGCTTGGAGGTATGCCTCCAGAAGCTGCTGTTGCAATTCTAATAGAAATGGAAGATCAAGATCTAATTGATACCTTGCGCAAAGTAGACGAAATAGCTGCTGAGTCAAATTCTTCTTCAATTGTAGCGTATTGGCTTTCTCTAATGCCAGCAGATAGAGTTGCAGAAGTTCAGCGTAAGATGCTAGATAAACCAACCTCTCTTAATTAATGTGGTTTTACCCTAATGTTATCGTAGCGATACTTGATAGCATTTTTTATTTATGTTATATTAATGTAGTAATTTAGTCTTAGGAGACAATATGATTTTTCCGTTAGAAAATTTAGTAGAATATACAGACAATGTTTATGAAGTAACTTGTGCAGCAAGTCGTCGCGCATACCAATTGTCAATGGTAAAAGACCCCCTTATAGATGAAAACGATGGAAAGGTGGTTTCATTTGCAGCACAACAACTGTTCAACAATGAGGTTGATTACCGAATCGAAAACTAGAATACCAGTTTTAGTTGTCTTTGGTGCAACAGCTTCTGGTAAAACAGCATTAGCTGAAAGTCTTTTCTCAAAGTCGTCACATTCAGTTTTTTCTCAAAGAGCAGAAATCATTAGTGCGGATTCTATGCAAGTGTATAAAGGCATGGATATCGGTACTGCTAAGGCATCTGCTACTCAGCAACTAGATGTTCCTCATCACCTTTTGGATGTATGCACTCCTGATATGCAATTTTCTACTGGAGAATTTGTACGCCTTGCAGACATATCTTGCTTAGATATTTTTAAAAGGAAGAAACTACCGGTTATACTTGGTGGAACAGCTTTTTATATTCAAAATTTTATGTTTGGTTTGCCAACTACCCCCCAAGCCGATGACCAAACGCGTCAGGCTTTACAGAATGACTTGCGCATTAAGGGGGCTTTAGCTATGCATGAATATTTGCGCCAATTGGACTCTGTTAGTGCAGATAGAATCCATGTTAATGATGAGTATCGCATATTACGTGCTTTGGAAGTCTGTGTAGCAAGTGGTAAGCCTCTTAGTTCGTTTAATCGAAAAACCGAAATGCGATCTCCATATGATTTTACCGTAATAGCTTTGCATCGAGAAAGAGAAGACTTATATGAGCGAATCGATAGACGAGTAGATGGTATGTTTAGCGAAGGTTTAGAAGATGAGATACTTAATCTACTACAAAAAGGCTATAAAGCAGAAGATCCTGGTATGCAAGCTATTGGGTATCGAGAATTTTTTCTTTCTGGACTAACAGAACAAGATACAGTAATTTCTAAAACTATTAGTGATTTAGCTCGTGAGAAAATCAAGTCAAATAGTAAAAAATATGCTAAGAGACAGATTACTTTTTTTAAGTCGCTTGATTGTACACGATGGTTTTCTGCAGATAATATGGTCGAAATAGAAAAATATGTTAAAAAAAGCATTCTTATGCCTTGCTAGGCTTGACCAAAAGTTTTTTTTGCGTCATAATATAGAGAGTATTCAATAAGGAGTGCCGTTGTGCCTTGTGGTAAAAAACGTAAAAAGCAAAAAATAGCTACGCATAAGCGTAAAAAAAAGCTTAGAAAAAATCGACATAAGAGAAAATAATATGTCTAGTGACCGTGGTTTGGAAACAGCTGATTCCGGCACGGTCTTTTTTTTCTTTAAATTCTAGTGTTTCGTACTATTGTTAACACTAGAGTTATTATTCATCTTAGTTTTTAAGGGTAGGGCTCGATTAGTGCTTGATCAAGTGCATAATCCTGATGATTTAAAAAAACTTTCAGACTCTCAATTGCCAATTCTTGCAGAAAAGATACGTAAAAGAATAATTGATTCAGTTTCTCAAAACGGGGGGCATCTTGCAAGTAATTTGGGTGCAGTTGAGCTGAGCATTGCTTTACATAGGGTGTTTACTAGCCCCACAGATGCTCTAGTTTGGGATGTAGGGCATCAATCTTATACACATAAAATTCTTACTGGTCGAAATGCTGATTTTATGAGTCTTCGTCAAAAAGATGGTTTATCTGGTTTTACAAAACGTAAAGAAAGTATCCATGATGTTTTTGATTCGGGACACTCTTCTACTTCAATCTCTGCAGCACTCGGCTTGCTTGCTGGTAAATCTTTATTACATGTAGATGGTCATGTTGTTGCTATTCTTGGGGATGGCTCTCTTACTGGCGGAATGGCTCTTGAAGCTCTCTCTCATGCTGGTCAAATTAATAAGAATGTTATTGTTGTTCTAAATGATAATCAAATGTCGATAGGTAAAAATACCGGATCCATTTCTACACATTTATCAAAACTAACTACAACCCCTTCATATCAAACGTTTCGTTATACAGTGGATACGATTGTCTCTCGTTTACCTGTTTTTAGCACACAACTAACAAATGCAATTTTTAGACTAAAACGAGGTATAAAGGGAGTTTTTTTTAAGACTAACCTTTTTACGGATTTTGGGTTTGAGTATGTTGGCCCAATAGATGGGCACAATATAAAAGAATTAGAACATGTCTTTACGCAAGTTAAGCAAATCAATAAACCTGTAGTTGTTCATGTTGTTACACAAAAAGGACGTGGTTATACTCATGCAGAAAACGATCCTATGTTCTTTCATGGAGTAGCTCCCTTTAGCATTATCGATGGAAAGGTAGAGAAGAGCACTTCAAAGAGTTTTACAGAATCCTTTTCAAATTCAGTAGTTGAACTTGCTAAAGATAATGATAAGATTGTATGTATTACAGCTGCTATGGAAAAAGGGACTGGTTTAAGCGATTTTGCAAACTCTTATCCAGAACGCTTTTTTGATGTGGGTATTGCGGAGCAACATGCTGTAACATTTGCTTCAGGTTTGTCTGCAGCGGGTATGCGTCCAATTGTAGCAATTTATTCCACTTTTTTACAACGTTCAATTGATCAAATTATTCACGATGTTGCGTTGCAAAACTTACCAGTCATTTTTGCACTTGATCGTAGTGGAATAGTTCCCGATGATGGGGAAACACATCAGGGTGTCTTTGATATTGCACTATTACGCACTATACCTCATATGACCATATTGGCACCTACCTCATCTTTAGAGCTGCATTCTAGCCTTGAATGGGCATTAAATCAATCAGGTCCAGTGGCTCTTAGATATCCAAAAGAATCTACACCAGAAGAAAATGATTCTTTTACAGAAGAGTTTGTAGTTGGGCGAGGTGTATTAGTTCAAAAAAATGCTTATGCTACGCATTTATTTGTTTGCACTGGAAGTATGTATCCACAATGTTTCGAAGCCACAAAAATACTGCAAGAACAGGCAATTATTTGCGATATATACTCATTGCGATTTATAAAACCAATAGACATTGATTATTTTCTTTCTCTGGTTGCAACATACACAACAATTATTTTTGTTGAAGACGGTATGGAGTATGGTGGGGTGAGTGAGCTCTTAGAAAAAGAGGTAAAAAAGAACTATCCTCAGAAAAATACTATTATAAAGGCTGTACCAGATGCTTTTTTAGCACAGGGTAAGCGTTTAGAAATTTTAGATGTAATAGGTCTGTCTGCAAAGAAGCTTTTGGAGAACTGGTAGTGTTACAACTTCACTTAGCAAATAGAACAATTAAAACAAAACTCCCTGCATTTGTTATGGGTATACTTAATGCTACTCCAGATTCGTTTTGGCATAAAAGTAGATGTTTAGATGTTGTGCAAGCTAGAGATTTTGCACTCAAAATGATTGCAGAAGGTGCCGATATTATAGATATTGGTGCAGAATCTACTAGGCCTGGTTCGAGTTATGTCAGTGATGATGAACAAATTGATCGTCTTATTCCGATTATTGAGGCAATAAGAAAGGAAACTGATCATCCAATCTCTATTGACACTCGAAAGAAAGCTGTCTTTAAAAGAGCTTTCGATGCTGGGGCAGATATTTTAAATGATGTTTCTGCTCTTGAAGATGATGAGCAGTTATCTCTTTATTGTGCTCAAGTTAAGTGTCCGGTTATTCTTATGCATAAAAGAGGTGAGCCTCAAAATATGCAAAATAATACTGCATATTCAGATGTATTGCATCAAGTTTGCTCGTATTTAAAAGAGCGAAAAGAATTTGCTTTGTCTTGTGGAATTGAGTCTCATAAGATACTATTAGATGCGGGTATTGGATTCGGAAAAGATATTGAAGCAAATAGCGTGCTAATAAAGAATTCTGCATTTTTTGAGTCACAGTTACAAAGTCCAATTTTAGTTGGTCTATCGAGAAAATCGTTTTTAGCAGACTGTGGTTGTGGTCAAGATAGACTAGCTGGTAGTATTTGTGCAAATATAATTGCTGTAAACTGTGGTGCTTCATATGTACGTGTACATGATGTACAAGAGACGGTAGATGCTTTACGTGTATTACATAGGATAGGAGAAAAGTAATTGAATATTATTGAGCGGCTTACAGACATGTATTTTACGTATATTCGTCCAATTCTTGATATTGGTTTTTTGTCGTTTATAATGTACAAGGCATATTCTGTTATAGTAAAAACACATGGTGTTCAGCTAATTAAGGGTGCCATTGTATTGATTATTTCGTATGCATTAGCACTTCTCCTAGATTTAACTCTTTTATTGTGGTTATTAAACATATTGGCTCCAGGAATGTTAATAGCGGTTGCAATTGTTTTTCAACCAGAATTACGCAAAATTTTCATGAAAATTGCCCAAGGAGACTGGTTTTCTTTGGGAAGTAGAGCTAAGCACTTGCATATAGACTCAGTCCTGAGTGCTGCTGAACAATTGTCTTCTCAAAAACGTGGTATGTTAGCAGTCTTTGTACGAAGTGCTGGAATGAAGGATATTGCAGATACTGGAACACGACTTAATGCAGACTTATCATCTAACTTACTTATTACTATTTTTTCTTATGATACTCCAATGCATGATGGAGCAGCAATAATACAAGGTGGAAAGGTCTTATCTGCAGGGTGTTTTTTACCCTTATCTGAGCAGTATGATATTAAAAAGACATTTGGTACGCGCCACAGAGCGGCTCTGGGGTTGTCCGAAGTTACGGATGCTGTAGTACTGGTTGTTTCTGAAGAAACAGGAGCTTTAAGTCTCGCTTATGATTCAAAATTGTATTACGATTTATCAGTAGAACAAGTGCAAAGTGCCTTGGTAAAACAATTGGATTTATCTACGGATATCGAAAAGGAGGAAGAATCGTATGACGATGAAACCATTAATTGAGAAATTAGCACATAATCTTCCTGCAAAAATAGTATGCTTATTATTAGCGATTTTTATATACATATTATTTCAGTTTTCAACTATAAATAGAAAAAGTTTTTCTGTTCCTCTGGAAGTGCAATCCTTTGGTGATTTTGTGCAAACTACAGAAACAAGTAACAATATTAAAGTCTCTGTAAGAGGAACAAGTGACGAAATAAATCAATTGACTCAAAACGATTTTAAGCCTTACATAGATTTGAGTTACTATACAACAGAGGGAACCTATCGAGTACCTGTACAAATGGAACTTTCTGCAAATGCAGTTTTATTACACCCTCTCGAAGTCCAGACTTCACCTTCATACATTACCGTCTCAATCGAGCAAAGAATAACACGTTTGGTTCCTATTACTCCGATTTTAGAAGGAAGTCCACTCGAAAACTTTTTCTTAGATTCTTGGAAGCTGTCACCTGATATGATAGAAATTCAGGGACCTGCTTCATTAGTTAATGCAAAAAAAGAAATTTTTACAAAACCAATTTTAATAGAGGAACTTAATTCTAACTTTGTTACATCTGTAGAGATAGATAATAATAATACCCTTATTACGCTAGATTCCCAAATGGATGTAGAAGCAGAAATATATATTTCTGAAGAAAGTGTCAATAATACATACTCTAATATTCCTATAACATTCATAAATGTACCAGATGGAATAAGTGTTAGTTTAGATGAATTTGAGAATGCGATTACACCAGTAGGAAAAACATTGACTGTAGAGGTTAGTGTTCCTAAAACACTTGTTGATGCTTATACCACACCAACTTTTATTGCTACAATTGATTGTTCCAGTATTAGCGAAGTCGGTACCTACGATCTACCTGTAACTGTGAGCGGTCCCAATAGATTTGAAATACATACGGTTGTACCATCTGTCTTTAAGGTGTATGCAATGGAGAGTATTCAATGATTGTAGGTATAGGCACAGATATTGTTGAAGTACAAAGATTTTCTTCTTGGTTACACAATCAAGCATTATTGAATAGATTTTTTCATGCAGATGAGGTAGAATATATTAGGTCGAATAATGCAGTGCAAACTATTGCCGCGCGATTTGCTGCAAAAGAAGCATTCGTAAAGGCTTTAGGAACGGGATTTAGAGGAATTACATTAAGTAATATTTGTACTAAAAATAATGAGTATGGAAAGCCTTATATTGTATTATATGATGATGTTGAAGAACTTTATAAAGCAAGTGGAGCTAATAAAATGCATATAACTCTTAGTCATGAAAAAAAATATGCCAGTGCCTTTGTAGTTTTGGAGTGTGTATGAGTAAAAAAATATCAGACAAAAAACCAACAATTTCGTTTTATTCAAAACAAAGTATTGTGTGCCCTATATGTTTAAAACAAATAAAAAAAGAAGAAATGCTTACTGGTAGCGGAAGAATGAATGCTGGAGACCTTACTGATGAGCTTCGAAGAACATATATTCCTTCTGCAAAGTATGGCCCAGTTTATCCGTACATCTATGCAGTTGGAACTTGTCCTAATTGTAAGCTCTCCCTCTTCTGGAACGATTTTACTCTAATTACTAAGGCAGATATAGAAAAAATAAAAGATATTCAAGATACCTTGTACGAAGACGCTTCTCATATATTTCCATATGCAGACTTTGAGAGAAATAAAACATTATTAGATGCAGGTGCATCTTATTATATGGCGCTCTTATGTTATAATGCTATTGCTGAAAATAAAAATATTTCTACAACTATGAAGAGAGCTCTTATTTGCTTGCGACTCGCATGGCTTTCTGGCGATGTAGAAGCTTTAATGCCTGATCATAATTATAATTATATACAAGATCAATTTTATACAAAAGCTCTTTTTTTCTATGAGCAAGCAATGTATAATGAAACAAATGGTATCGAGAAGATTACGAATATACAAACATTTGGCCCAGATACCGATAAAAACTATGGCTTTGACGGTGTGGTCTACTTAAGTGGCGTTTTAGAGTTTAAGTATGGACAAACTGATAACATGGAGTTACGACTTTCAAAAATGAATAATCATAAAAGAGCTTTATCTCGAATGTTTGGATTTGGTCGCTCAAATAAGGCAAAGCCAGGGCCCTTTTTGGAAATTGCACGGGTAAAGTTCGAAGCATATAAACAAATGCTCGAAAATGCTGGCAAAGATACGACAGATACAGACGACGATGAAGAATAATGAAGACTATACTACTTACTATTTCTTATGATGGCACTGATTTTTGTGGCTGGCAAAAGCAAGATAATGTGCGAACCGTTCAAGAAGAGATTGAAAAAGCTTTAACAATTATACATAAAAATCATACAGAAGTTTACGGCTCAGGAAGAACAGATTCGGGAGTTCATGCAGTAGGGCAAGCCGCTCATTTTATTTCCCCCATAGATTCAATGCCTACAAAAAAATATGTACCAGCATTAAACAGTCTTTTACCGCAAGATATACGAATTATGGGTGCAGTTGAAAAACCAGATGGGTTTCATGCACGTTTTAGTGCAACAAGTAGAACGTATCGTTATTTTATAGATTGCTCTATGCAACCACCAGCTCACGCATTGCGTTATACTTGGTCAATTAGAAGAAAACCAAATATTACTCGTCTAAATAAAATGGCTTCTTACCTTCGTGGTGAACTTGATTTTACAACTTTTGCAGCAGCTTCAGACGAAAGCCCTTCGCGTTGTAGATATATCGAAGAAGCAGTCTTTTTTATCGATGGTTCGCAGCTCGTGTTTCAAATAACTGGCAATGCCTTTTTGTGGAAAATGGTGCGCTCTCTTACAGGTACTCTCCTATACTTTGATGCAAAGGATTATAACCCAGACTATTTTGCAAAAGTACTCACTGCAAAAGACCGCTCACTTTGTGGCCCAACTGCACCAAGTGAAGGATTGTTTTTGTGGAATATCTCTTTTGATGGAATCCGCAGGAACTAGAGCAGAGAAACTGGATCTACGTCAATTTCAACATAAATTCCTGATGGTGTTTTGTACTCACTTAATAATCTCGCACACAAAACTTGCATTACTTGAATTTTATTAGAGCGTAATAATAGTTGCCATCTGTGGTTTCCTGCTATAAGAGAAAGCGCACATTCTGCAGGACCTAGTATTTCTACTTCTTCATTTGGATGGTGTTTTTTTAAAAGACTTCCTAATATGTGCTGTGCACTTTCTGCAGCTTGTAAAGCGAGCTGCTCTTGCTTAGACCTAAAAACTAAACGAATAAGGCGAGAAAAAGGCGGGAAGTAGAGCATTTCTCGTTGTTCCAATTCTTGTTCATAAAAGCCTTCAAAGTCAGATTCACAGGCATATTTTATTGCAGGAACTTGTGGTGCACTTGTTTGCACTAAAACCAAGCCATCAGGAAAAAAGCGTCCAGCTCGACCTGCTACTTGGACAATTAATGCATATGTTCTCTCAGCGCTTC
The DNA here is from genome assembly GCA_964371205.1 of uncultured Treponemataceae bacterium. GTDB lineage: Bacteria > Spirochaetota > Spirochaetia > Treponematales > Treponemataceae > CAYJNB01. The sequence continues at coordinate 3,120 of CAYJNB010000021.1, read as the reverse complement.
TAAAATCAGGTAAATGTAAACCTGTATCTGCATTAACAACACCAACAAGTTTAACATTTGGAAAGTTTAATCCCTTTGCAACCATTTGAGTGCCAAGTAAAATATCTGCACTGCCGCTCTTAAAGGTTTGTATAGCTTCTTCAAGTTCTCCCTTTTTTGATATTGAGTCTGTATCTATTCTAATTACTTTAAAATTTGGGAATTTTGATGCTATTTCTGTTTCTATAAATTCAGTACCAAATCCAAAGGAGCTTATATCAAGCGAACCACAGTCTGGGCATGATTTAGGAATTTCTTGAGACCAGCCGCAGTAATGGCACCTGAGTTTTTTTTCAGACTTATGATAGGTGAGAGATACAGAACAATTTTTACAGGTAACTTCATGACCACAAGTCTTACAAACTAGAAAATGAGTAAAACCTCGCCTGTTCAAAAACAGAATAGTTTGTCTTCCTGCTTCTTTGGTTTTTCGAATTTCATCTTCTAAGTCTTTTGATATGCATCCTTCGCTCGTGTTATTAGTCATATTGATTACTTTAATAAGACTTGCCTCACCTCCGGCTAAGCGTTTAGTAAGGGTATGCTTTAGGATACGTTTTTCTTTCATTAGGTACCAAGCTTCAACCGAAGGTGTTGCACTTCCCATTACAAGAGGAATCTTCTTTTGTGCACAACGTTTAATTGCTGTTTGACGAGCATGATAGCGTGGACTGCTCCCAGATTTATAAGATGCATCATGTTCTTCATCGATAATTACTAGGCCTAAATCAGGTACTGGAGCAAAGACAGCACTACGTGCTCCAATTACAACTCGTGCTTCTTTGTTTCGAATTCTGTTCCATTCAGTTAATTTTTGACTCGGTGTAAGTCCTGAGTGTAGGACTGCTGCAGTTTGACCAAAACGAATAGTTACTGCTTCTATTACTTGATGAGTAAGTCCAATTTCTGGTACTAAATAAATTACTCCTTTGTTTTTTGCAAGCATTTCCTCTGCACAGTGTAAAAAAACTTCTGTTTTACCAGAGCCAGTTGATCCATATAAATAATGTAAGTTTGTATCCGCCGCAACATGTTTTGTGTCTTCTCGAGTGCTTGCTAAAATGTTTTGTACTGCAATTTCCTGCTCAATAGAAAGTGTTAAGGATTTTTTTTCTATGCTTTCTTCAAATGATAAACCAGAAGAAAACTCAGTTTCTCTACGTCCAGAGGGTATCATGGCAGATAATGCTTCTCCTTGGCCACAAATATAGTAATTAGAAATCCATTTAGAAAGTTCTATTAACTCTTGCGTTACAAGGGCTTCTTTATCTAAGTAGCGAATAATTGGCTTTATTTTTTCTGCAGGAAAGCCGAGATTTTTTGGTAATTCAGATAAAACTTCAATGATAAATGCTGTCATTTTTCGATTGCCAAAAAAAACTTCACATCTTTTTCCTAATGCTACTTCATTTTCTAAGTTTTCTGGAATAGAGTAGGTAAAACTTTGCATAAGAGGTACGTTTAGGACAGCTTGTATCCACTTCATTGTAGTACCTAGTCCTTGCTCTCATGGGTTTGAGTTTGAATTATATTTTCGTACCCTGGGACTATTTCTTGTAAACGTAATCGAAACAGTTTTAAATCTTCCCAAGCTGGCCTTTTAAGAGATTCGTCTCGCAATAATGCACTTGGATGATATGTTGCCATTAACGGAATGCCTTTATAGTCTAAGAATTTTCCTCTAAGCTTATTAATACCTTCAGAAGTGTTCAATAAATTTTGTGTTGCAATACGTCCAACTGCTAAAATGAGCTTTGGTTGCAATACTTGGATTTGTGATTGTAAAAATGATGAGCACGCAGTTGATTCTTCTGGCAGTGGGTCTCGGTTTTGAGGAGGCCTACATTTTACTATATTTGCAATAAAACAATTTTTTGTTCTAGAGAGATCTATAGCGGCAAGCATTTTATCAAGCAATTGTCCTGCTTTTCCAACAAAGGGTTCTCCTTGTGCATCCTCATCTGCTCCAGGACCTTCTCCAATAACTAAAACAAGTGGCTTCTGTACGCCAACTCCTGGCACTGTATTTTTTCGCGTTTTTGATAAAAGACAGCGTGTACAAGAAGAAATCTTTTGAGCTAATATTTCCATACTCATACCCGAATGCGTTTTGTTAGAATCAGTTGCAAAAGATAAATCTTCTTGAATAGTATTATCTAAATCATCATAGAAAGTGTATTTTGTAATATCTAAGCTTTTATTATGTATGTATGCATCCGCTATGTTGAGAAATGAATAGAGGGTTTCTTTTTGTTCTACTGTCATTGCTGTAATAGTATAGTAAAAAAGCAGAAATGACAAGATTTTTATGTAGATGATTTTACAAATATACGAATGATTTTTCTTGATACTTTTAGGATTTTATAATACTATTGTAAAATGAGAATTGCAATGTTTACAGATGCCTTTTCTCCTCGGATTAATGGTGTTGTTGTTTCAGTAGAATCTTATTCACGACAGTTAGCTAAACAAGGTCATGACGTGTTAGTCGTTTGCCCACGATATATTAAAACTAAAAAAGATGAACAGTTCTATTTCAAAGGTGATACACAACCTGTAGATGACGATGCTTTGCCTTATAAGGTGTTTAGGGTTGCTGGTCATAGATTAATTTTTTCCAGAGAAGATAGATTAGCAAGACTAGAAAAATGGTTTTCTGTAAAAAAAAGACTAGATAATTTTAAACCAGATATTATTCACTTGCATAGTGAGTTTTCTATTGGCTACTTTGGTTTAACTTATGCAAAATTCAGAAAACTACCACTCTTTTATACCTTTCATACATTATGGGATGAGTACGTATATGGGTATGTACCAAAGTACTATGGTGGCATCTTTTTTAAAATGTTTAGTCGCCAAATGATTCGCTTTTATTTAAAAAATTCTCGAGCACTTATAGCTCCAACAAAACGAATAGAAAATATAATTAGGGGCTATGGGATAAAAACACCGGTTCACTTATTACCGACTGGGATTCCGTCACAATTTTTAAGGGTCAATGCAAACGAGCTTGATGAATATAAAAATTCTTTTTTTGCAAAATATCCAGAATTAGCAAATAAAAACATTCTTTTATTTGTT
>CAYJNB010000020.1:13482-17368 GCA_964371205.1 uncultured Treponemataceae bacterium | reverse complement strand
AGCGCGCTATTACACGTATGTTAGTAAAGCCCTCTTTTAGATAGTGGTCTCGAATTGCGCGTTCGTCTAAACGTAATTTTGTTTCGTTAAAAATATCACCTTTTTTTATAGTAACAGTATTTCTAAGTGTAGATTCTCTTACACCTTTAAAGCCTTCATACTTTATTGTTAAGATTGTAGGACGTTCAACAACTTGGAATGTTAACAATACTTGCCTTTGTGCATCGGCATAGCGAGAAACACTTGGTTCAATCGAGTCGAAGTATTCGAGTGAGTTGATAGTGCTCAAGATTTCCCCAAATAATTCATCGGTAAAACGCTCACCAATGAACTGAGAAAACACACCTTCAATATCAGACATTCTTAGCGAGTCCAAACCTTCAAAATCGATTTTTCCAATTTTTTGGTCATAGTACCAACCACTATCTTGTGAAAAAAGAGGTATTGTTACAGTACTAATCAAGAGCAATACTAAAATTACTCTGCTTTTAAAAAACATAAAATCTCCTATATATGTATGCCTTTTCGGCTATAACGAAAACTTCCACGATAAACTAATAGAAGTATACGGTATCCATAAATTATTTGACGTCTCTGAAATATCCGGTGCTATACTCCATCTAATATTTGCAAAAGGAGCTACCATTTCAAACCCAATTTCGGGCTCAAATACTAAACCCCCAACAGAGCTATCATCGTTTATTTTAGACTCATCATATCTTAAATTCAACAATGCATCTGCAAATAATGCATTTCCAAAATACTTACCTGCATAAACAGTTGTATTATCAAAAAAGTTACCAATTGTAATGTCATTAGTTTCATTATCTTCATTTTCTACAGTACTTAATACAGCATTTTGAAGTATTGGTAGTCTAAGAGAAAAGATATCAAAATTTAAGACTTTACGCAATTGATTTTCAATATTTCTGAATAAAGTTGTTTGTGCGCCATAGTCTAGCACAGTTGCTACCGTTCCGACAACTGTATTATCATCATCTCCACTACCCGTTACAAGCACTTGCCCTAATAATGCAGATAATTCATTCTCGGACTTTGAAGGAATAGAGGTAATTCGTGGAACAATTGAGCTAAATAATTGATTTTCTACCGAAAGTAGAATACGCACATCTTCGCCTTCATCATCTTGAGCCCTTGTTTCTGCAAAAAAAGTTATAACTGGGTCAAGATTAGATTGATTTAAATTGAAGACAAGATTCCCTTCTCTAATATAAAAGTTTCGGCTTAAATAAATAAAATCTCCTCCACGTAAAACCATGGTACCAGTAAAGTCAAAAACTGAACTTGCCGTATCGGCAGAAACTTTTAAACGAGTTTGAGGGTTTGCAACACCACGGAGGATTAGGTTATCAGCAAAGTATGCAAATAAATTTACTCTCCGCCCTAAAAGAAGATTTAAATCAATTATTGCATTTGTATTATTCGATTCGGTTGCTTCTTCAAATTTATCAAAACTTATAGAGGCTTCGGCATTTTCTAAAAAGATATCCCCAGTAAAACTTATTTCGCCAAGTTTTATTGATAAATCAAAATTACATATTGCATCTGCTTCAAAATTACCAAAAGCTAAAGCATTAAACTGAGCGCGTAAATAAGTGTCATTTTCTGATTCTAAGTGCAGACGAAATTCTTCAAAACCCCATCCTTCAAAATATGTTTCTAAAGAAAATAGAATACTCCCATTGTCTGTAATACCTCTATGATATCCGTTGTGAACTCCTAACGCACGAATAACACTATCTTCAACTATAAAATCAGCATCTTCAACATGTACGTTCTCTAAAACAAACATGGGAGAAGTTAGAACAGCCTCAGATACGTTTAAAAGACCATTGAATTCTGGATCACTAACTAAACCAGAAATCTGTATATTTCCCTGTAAAATTCCTTCGTACATGGTATATTGTGGAAAATTTAAAATAAATTTAATTTTTGAAATATCTGCATACAGATTGTCAACACTAATGTTCATTTCTCGATCTTTTATATTACCAGATGCAGTAAACTGAATAGGAACTGGATCAGAGGAGTTTACAAAAACATACCCCGAGTCAGTTAGATATCCGTAAAATGCTTGATTATTCCCAAGAAAAAAATCATATCGCCCTGGCGTGCGAATAAGTTGTGCAAAACCAGAGGTAACTCCTTGTGCAAGGGAACCACTCATATTATTCAGATGCATTTCTACAGAAAAAATTTCTGGTATATTTGCAGATAACAGTGAAGCAGAAAACATATCTGTTAAACCTGTATTACCTGAAGCATTTGTAAGTGTTAAGGAAAAAGGTGCTGTTATAGAGTCTTTAAGAATTTGTCCGTCAAATGTTCCTTCTGCTTTTCCAGAAAAATTGCGTAAATCTAATTCGGCTTGTAATCCAGTAAGTTTTTGAAACACAGCACTAACAGAAGCATTACTAATACTAGCAAAACCATTTTCTAGTTGAGCAACACCTTCGAAGTCAATTGGAATACCACCTAGAGAAATGGTAGATGGTTCTATACGAGTTGATACAAAGGGACTATTGAGAGTGCCAAGTAGTGAAAGAGAAGCATTGAGTGTATCGTTACTCGTTTGATTTGCTAAAAATCGCTCAAAACGTACATTTTTTGCAGATGACTCAAGAGAAATATACAAATCGTCTAAGGTGGAAATTTCTGTAATAGATTTTTGCTCTGGATTTGTAACAGAAAGCAACATCTCTACCCGCTCAGACGTCGAAAAATCTTCTAACAATACATCTGCAGAAAAATTATCTAGATTTCCATCAAATAACGCCCAATTAAATCGGCCAGAACCTTCTAAGCTCGATAGAGAATCGCTATACGTTACAGTATCCAAAAACAAGCCATATTTATCTGCATTCCCCGAAAATCGTAAACTTGGATTAAATGAAACAATATTAGAAATTTCTATAAGTTCAAATTGTTCAATTTGTGCTGTCCATTCTTTTGTGCTATCAATTGAATACTGTGAATTAAACGAGAATGCGCTTATCATTTCTCCAAATCGAATCGGCAGGCTAAATGTCTGTATACTTCCAGACATTGCTCCATCATCTAAGAATGTAGTATAGCTTGCAAAACCGTAATCGCCTTCAATTCCTAAATACGAGTCTGGATAATAGGTTCCGGTAAAATTATATGTTATTTGATTAAAAGTAAGGCCTGTTGCAAAAACTAAATTTGAATAATCTGGGGCAAAATCCAAATTGAGAGTTGCTTGCAATGACTGCCCTGCAAATAACATATCTAACTGAGACACATTTATAGAGCTTTCGTTACCAGAAAAGGATAGAATTAAGAATTCTCTGTCTCTTTGAGTATTCGCAATAATCATTGCAGGAGTATTAAACAAAAAAGAGGTAAAATCTGAAGAAATATACACCTCATTAGAAATAACATAGGGACTTAACCGTTCAGCATTTGCTAGTAAGCTTGTAGAGGCTTGTACAGGCAGAAAAAAAGCGGTCAAATTGGCCAAAGAATCTGCATACATATTAGAAAATGTCATTTCTGACTGTAAAAATGTATCTTCTCCATACAGATAGCTACCTTCAAGAGAAATTGTACCTGGGGTATCTGCCTCTGCATGGGTATAATCTGTAACTCCAAATATAAAGTCTAGAGAATTTTCTTGAGGTAAAATAGATAATTCAAAGGCTGTAAGAAGTTGTCCATTAAAATCAATTTGGGGAATAAAGACTAAAATTCCATTGTCTTGCTCCTGAACAAATATTTCTGCTTCTAAAGTATTTCCATTTTCTAACGTATAATTATGTACTAAGACATCAAAATAAGGCGTATTGGTTGTAAAATTATAATCTCCAGAAATTTCTGCATCTAGGTAGTCAGATGTAGCAGAGAT
>CAYJNB010000020.1:0-13472 GCA_964371205.1 uncultured Treponemataceae bacterium | reverse complement strand
AATCGGGCAAAAAGGTTGTTGCATTTACTGAGTATGCCAAACTATTTGCCTCTGCCCCATACGAGGCATCAAAAACGCCAGACAATAGAATATCATTTAATGAGCTAAATAGCGATTCATCAGAGTTGATACGTACAATTTGTGACGGTTCAAAGTCATTCGCAATAAATAATGCATTCATATCTCCAGTACTTGTGTACAATTCATATACAAAAGTAAATGGAAGTTCTGTTACCGCATGAACAGAAAATACGGAATCTTTTAATGCTAGGTTGAATGTAGTTGCAGAAATACTAACATCAGTCATGCCTACTGAGTCTAATGTAAAGATTGCGGATATGTCAGAAAAATCTCTGAGCACTTGCCCGTCCAAACTAAAACCAAGTCCAATCCTATCTAAACCAAGACTATTTTCCTGTGCTATTGCTACCGAGATGCTTCCATCTGTAAATACAGTAAAATGATTAGTCTCTTCGTCAAAAGTAACTGATGCAGTATTGAGAAAACCCTCAAAGATGTTTTCTCTTTTATCAGTGTATACGAGTGAGATATCTTTAACTGTAATTAGAACAGGAAAGAAATTTCCATCAAAAATTGTAGTTGCCTCTTTTTCTGCTGAATCAACACTCAACTCATCTTCTGGAACTGTCTGAGTATCTAAAAATGCAGATAAAGAGCGCACAATATGGTCATTATTATTTTGGCTAAAAACAACGCTTACATCGGCAACAACTAGTTCAGAAAAAGCATCTCCTATGGGCTTATCGCTCATAATAGATTGCACTAAATGCGGGAAATTATATTTTAAAAAAATAGACCCAACTGTTAGAACGGGTTGTGTTGTTTTAGTATCCGTAATCTCTATGTCCTGAATAAAAAAGGCTGAAATAATAGAGGGGGATAATGAGCGGTAACGTAAACTAACTCCAAAATTTTTCTCTATCGAAACAACTATATCTTGTTTAACTAATTCAAATTCGGCATTAAGAGCCTCGTATGCAGGCTGTATAAATACAAATGCTGTAAAGACTAAGATGAGAAAAATTATACTGCCTAAACCGTATTTGAAGAAAAAAGATTTCATAAATATCCACTATACATAATAGCAAATTTTTTATAAATATGATAGCTTTATATGCATGATATTAGAAAAATTTATAGTTTTAGAAGGCATAGACGGCTCTGGAACTTCTACACAATTGCAGCTCTTAAAAAAAGAACTTGCAGATAAAGAAGTCGTATTTACAAATGAACCAACAGAAAGAGAAACAGGAAAATTCTTGCGTACAATACTCAAGGGCGATATTCAAGTTGATGCAAAAACAGCCGCTCATTTGTTTGCTGCTGACCGCTGCGAACACTTATACGGTAAAGCAGGTATTGTAGAGTGCACTCAAGAGGGCAAAGTAGTTGTATGCGACCGCTACCTTTTTTCGAGCCTAGCCTACCAAAGCACAGCTTGTGGAAAAGAGCTCCCTCGCCTATTAAATGGCGATTTTCCCCTCCCAGAAATTGTTTTCTTTTTTGATATTGATCCTGAAATTTCTCTACAAAGAATCACAGGACGTGGAGTTACCGAAATCTATGAAAAACATGATTTTTTAGTTAAGACAGCAGACGCGTATCGAGCTGTATTTGACGAATACGAAGCTAAAAATACAGGTATGAAAATAGTACGTGTAGATGCAACACAAAGCATTAACGAGGTATTTAATCAGTTATGGCAGCATATTGAGCCAAAACTCGTTTAAAAATCTCTTACATCTGCCGATACTCTAGATAATGATAAAACGAATATTGTGTATTATATGCTTTTTATTAAGTGTTCATACCTTATTTTCTTACGAAATAATATATAAAGAGCAATATTACCGCCTTTTTCATAACACCTATCGTCAAACATCAGACGAAATTCTCGAAAACATTTACTGGCTCGAACGAGCGGTAAAAGCTGATTTTTGTAATCCTCAATATGCACTTGCAAAGATAACTACAAAAGACGACTGGGAAAAGTATCGCTACCTTTTTATGATGCACATTAACTTAAAACTTATTGAACAACACATGAGGCTTGCTCGTATTTGGGATAAGCAAGTTGCATATTTTTATGATGCACCGTGGAAAGAAGAATATCTTGCAGATTTAGAAACCGCACAAAAAGCATATAGAATGGGATTACTCTACTGGAAAGAAGCTCAACTTTGGGCAGAAAAAGCTGGAGAAGGACGTTTTTACTTTATGAATATGCAAGACATACAGTACTGGGAAGACGAAAGAACTCGCATAGCTAATGGAGATCTTGACTACAATAAAATACTTACACGCGAATTGCAGCGCGTGCAAAATGTTATTGATACATTCGAAGCTATGGACGAAAACACCTACTAACTGTATAGTGTTACTATGACAATCGAAAACTACTTTGACTGGGCAGCTACAACCCCGCCCGATCCACAAATTATACAAAAAGCTTTAGATATTTCTCAAAACAACTTTGCAAACCCATCGAGTGCTCATAAATTAGGCTCTCTTGCCCGTTCAGTGCTAGAAGATTGTCGTAATAGGTGTGCTAAGGTATTGGGTGTAGCTGAGCAGAACATCGTATTTACGTCTGGTGGCACAGAGGCAAACCACCTACCTATTCTTTCTCTTTTACAAAGACCGGTAAAAGGAAGTGTCGTGGTAAGTGCTATAGAGCACCCTGCTATCTTTGAAATGACTCATATGCTAAAAAATTGTGGCTGGAATGTTCTAACAGTACAACCTGACTCAAGTGGCATAATTACAGCTGAGGCAACAATAAAAGCACTCAAAGCGGATACAGCACTTGTGTGTATAATGGCGGTTAACAATGAAACCGGAGCTATTCAACCCATTTATGAGATTGCCGATGCACTTATTGAACACTGCAAGGGAAAGAAAAAACCGTATTTTCATGTAGATGCAGTGCAAGCAGTAGGTAAAATTAAGCTAAACCTTGCTCATAAGGGCATAGACAGTGCTGCAATAAGTGCACATAAAATACGTGGGCCACGCGGTGTAGGCTTAGTATACTATGCACAACGACAAGAACCCTTTATTCGAGGTGGCGAACAAGAAAGTGGTTTGAGACCAGGAACAGAAAATATTTTTGGAATTGTTTGCCTAACTGAATGCCTAGAAACATATGCAAAGAGCGAAATTGTAGAACAAAATAACATAAAAGCCCTAGCACTTATGGAGTCTCTTCTAGAAAAACTACAAGCATTCGGCTCTGTTTCAATAATACCACAGGTGCGTTTAGAGCGTACACAAAATTATTCACCCTGGATTTTACAAGCAGCTTTTGAGAATATACCTGGTAATGTATTAGTACGAGCCTTAAGCGATAAAGGCTTTTCAATTTCAACAGGCTCTGCTTGTTCAAGTCGTAAAGTTAATAGACCAGTTCTAAAAGCTATGGGTATAAGTACAGAAGAAGCCACAAATGCTGTTCGTTTTTCTATAGGAACACTTACCGAACAAAAGAATATTGACGACCTATATACAGCAATTAACGAAATACTATCTGTACTCTCATAACATGGTATAAAATAAATTAGTAGTACCTACGCTAGATTGCTACAAAAGGTATTTAAGAAAAGCAGCCCCTGTTTAGTTAGAGCATATTGCGTGGAATCATGTGTAGTTACATCTGTTGAATACTGAACATTTTTTTTTCTATGAGCAAGAGACTTACTTTCCCACTCAGAAAAAATCGGTTCAATAAAGTCTGTAATATCTTTATTAAATCGAGTATAAAAATCAAAAGAGTTTACTCCTTGCAAGGTTCGAAATCCCATAAACAAATATTCAAATATGCGATCATCTACGGATAACATCTCAATCTCATCTGTTTTTGAAAGATCATTATTAAAAACAGCTTGTTGCCAGAAACACACATCTATTGTATTGGTATAGCGCACCTCATCTACCGTGCCACAAGCGGCCGGACCACAACCAATATACGGCAGACATTTCCAATAACGGCTATTATGCTTACCTTCATACCCTTTTCGTGCAAAATTAGATACTTCATACTGCGAATACCCATTACTTTCTAGCAAGTCTCGCCCAAGAAGCCAGAGAGCATCCGAGTCATCATCCGAAAGCTCCAAAAGGCCCTTGCTCACTTGTGTATGCAAAGGAGTACCTTCTTCTATGGTAAGTGTATATAGGGAAATATGATGCGGTGCATATTTAAGAGCTGTGTGTATGTTTTCTTCTAGAATTTTTTGCCCCTGAGTAAGACTTACTGTACTCTTACTACTTGGAAGACCCGCAATAAGATCCACAGAAAACTCTCCCTTCCAAACGGAAGTAATGCAATCAAGAGCTGCAATACAGTCAAGGGATGTTGCTCCTCGTTGAACTGTTTGTAACTGTTCATCGTTAAAGCTTTGAATCCCAAGAGAGAGCCTGTTTACACCGTTTTGTTGTGCAGATACAAGCCAATTTGCAGTAAGACTTTCTGGATTTGCCTCTATTGTTACCTCAGCATGCTGCTGCAATGGAGCTGCTTTATACACACAAGAGAGAATTGTCTTAAGCTGCGAAGCAGAAAGTAAACTGGGAGTACCTCCTCCAATGTACACAGAAGCCCATGAATTAACCGTAAATTGGCTTGCTCTCTGTCTAATCTCGTTACAGAGAGCTTTAATAAACTCATGCGAAATAATGGGATTACAGTCATCTAATTCTTGAGTTATAGAGCTACTTGTAGTCAAAATTGGCTGAGAAAAAAAATCACAATATGCACACTTTGTTGTACAAAATGGAATATGAATATATAGACTCGCTGTCATTTACTTATAAAAGTGAAACATCAGAAAAGGGAAAAAATCTAAAAAACACCCTTCCTGCAATACGGTCGGCACGAACAGGTCCCCATAAACGAGAGTCAACAGATTCGGTACGATTATCGCTTACAACAAAATACTCATCGGTGCGTAATAAGAAAGGGTCAAATTGACCATTAGAACCCAAATCAATATCCCAGTTAGCGGGTAGCTCATTTAAATAAATATCATACTGTTTGCTAGTTAATTCAAACTCAGTTAAAAAATGCTGCTCACCAGCTGGCTTAACGTATAAAATAAAATCTTTCATGTACACCGTATCACCTGGTAAAGCCAAAAGCCGTCTAATCGCCGGTTTTTCTGCTGTAACCGAGGTAAGAGATAATGGTGCAAACTGATTAAAAGTAATAAAATTAACGAGCCCATCAAAAAAACTAGGAAAAAAAGAATGACTCTTCTCGTTTTGAGCAGAAAGGTAGACCATATTACCACGTTGCAACTTAACCGAATGAAACATTGGTGTAATAAGTGGAATAACCGTATCGCTCTGAGCAATTGGAGATGCCAAAGGTGTTACAAAATACATCTCTACTCTCTTTGTATCCTCTCGTGTTACAACACTATATGCAGAAAAAAACAAAAAGTTTTGAACAAATCTACTTGCTAAAAAAAGTGCACAAATACATAAAAATACGAGAAATACACGCTTTCTAAAACGACGTTGTGAACTATAAGAAAATGAATACTGAGCCATGTTACTTAGAATACACTATTCGCAACAAAATTACAACCAAGATTGAATATCTTTAATAACTTCATCCCTATTAATTTCGTTAAGCATTTCGTGCCTTCCATCAGGATACAGTTTTAAGGTAATATTCTGTATACCTATTTTTTTATAGGCTTCAACTAATTGAACAACACTCTTTCCGTACTCTCCAACTGGATCTGCATCCCCTGCAAACAAGTATAAGGGCAAGTTTTTCGGTATTTTTTGCATCTCTGAGTTAGTATGAATTGTTGCAAGCAAGGTAAACATTTCTCTAAAAAAAGAAGAACTTACCATAAAACCACATGCTTCATCAGCATTATATGCATCCACAGCAGCTGTATCTCTACTAACCCAGTCTTTCTTAGTTCGTGGATTATCTATGCGCTTTAAGTAAGGACCAAAAGCAAGCGTATCTAAGAAACGCGAAATATGTTTTTCTCCAAAGATTGCACACACAGCTTTTGCCAGACATTTAGCTACAGTCATTAACGGTAGGCGTGGACCTGCAGTACCTGAGAGTGCACAACTACTAATTGTATCTCCATAACGCTCGATATATCGCTGAGAAATAAATGAACCAAAAGAATGTCCTAATAGAACAACAGGTACATCTTTATATTGCGATTTTGCAAAACTCACAATCTCATGAACATCATCCACAAGGCGCTCAAAGGTTACCCCGTCCCCTAAATACCCATACTTCTGCACATCGCCAGCAGTCTTTCCATGCCCGCGCTGGTCGTGCATAAAAACAGCAAAACCTGTATGTGCAAGCGTTTGTGCAAAAGAATCGTAACGCAGCGAATGTTCAGCCATTCCATGAACAATAACAAGTATTTTTGTAATAGGGGCTTCTGGCACAATAGAATGTATACAAATAGATACACCATCAGACATTTTCTGATATATTTCGTTTGTTTTCATATAATTATTTTAACACAGTTTTAATTATTGGCAAGTTATTTAGAACAAAATAGTTTAAAAAACTACAAACAATGCTATAATAATAGCCGATAATAAAGTTGTTATGTAATTTGAGGAGTACACTTTGAAAAAACTACATTTTTTTATACTATTTTTATTTTTTATAACTATACCGCTAGTTACCGTATGGTCAATCGAGATTGATACAGAAGAACTAGAATCGCCAACAAATACTGATGATATTGTATTTATAAATTTTAATGGTCCACATGCTGTAATTAACACAATGGAGCAAATTATTGGTATTGGCACTGCACTTGCAGAGCAAATTACCTTGCTTGAGGCAGAGACCAGTGGAACTGTTGGAGAAACCGAACGTTACGCAATTACACGTAATATAGATACTACAGGATCTGCATTAAATGCAGAAATTCTTGTACTCGGACCTAGTGCTGGTGTTGACCACATTCGTAATCTGCGGGCAATTATTTCGGGATACCTAGTTACCGCATACGAATATACTCAAGAACAAGCCGATTCTCTTGCGCGGTTTATTACCGTTTACAATGCAGTATACCGCTCCGATTCGGCATACTTTGCTTCTAAATACAATCCTTCTGTTTTAACAGGAATAGAAACTCAAAATCTTGGCCTTTCTACCAATTATGAAGATTGGGCTGGAGGAACAAATATTCTTATTCCTCTTACCGCTATCGAAGGTGCGTTAAGTCCTGTTGAAACAAGCGTTATATCTGACGAAGCAGTTATAGAAAATCTAAGCTCCGAACCAGATATGGCAGTAGAAGATAGAGCGGTTCTTGCAGATCTTAAAGAGCAAGAGGCTGATCAAGCAAGCGAACTTGCTCAAGATGCGGCTAAATCTGCAGCAACTGCACAAGAAGCAGCAGCCAGCGCACAGCAAGCAGCTGTTGTAGCACAACAGGCAGCGGTAGTTGCACAGCAAGCAGCAAGCACTGCACAAGAGGCAGCGCTAGAAGAACCAGAAAACTCAGTCAAACAAGAAGAGGCAATTACAGCTACAGAAACAGCCTTAAAAGTACAAGAAGAAGCAGAGCAAATTCAGCAGCAAGCACTTAACATACAACAACAAGCGAACGAAATGAGCCAAGAAGCAACTGAACAGCAAACATTTGCAGATAAAAAACTGTATGAGTCTCAACAAGAATCAGTAGATATACAAAATGATGCAGCACTCGTTGCATATCAACAAAGTACTAGTGCTAACATAGAAGTAATACCTGCATTAAAACTAACAGACGACAAGAAGTTATTTTCGAGTATTGTGTTGGTAAACAAAACAACTGGGCACGAAATTACAGCTTCTCCAGTAAATCAGATTAGAGGTAGAACTATTATTCCAGTTGAAGGTGGTTTTCTTGCTATTGCTGGAGAGAACAAGGGTCGAGGTGCAGTACGTTTAGTTTTAATTGACGATAAAACACTCGAAATAAAAAACCAAAGCTACGAACAAATTGCAGAAAATGCGGTATTAACACTCGGCCCAGATGGTATGTATTATACGATTATCCAAAATGGAAAACAATTTATGCTTGTTAAGTACAATGCAGAACTGCTAATACAAGCTCGCTCAAGTATTTATGTGATGGAGGGAAGTCCCATTACATTCAGTGGAGATAGTATCATAGTTACAGATGAAACTAATACTATTCAATACTTACGTAGCGACACATTAAGAGCTTTTTAGCTCCTAATGCATTAGCAACTTATTATATTTAGAAGAAATTTTTAAGAACATTGGAGGCAGCCTTCTCTACCTGAGACTGGGCTGCTTTTTTTGCAGCTTCTGCTTTCTCGTCAATTACTTTTTGGGCTTCTTCTTTGGCTTGATCAGCAATTTGCTTTTCGAGACTTTTACGATAAGTCTCTAGTTCTGAATCCATATTTTCTAAACGATTTCTAAATACTTCTATTGCTTCTTGAGAAGAAGAAAACCCTGTTACTTCTTGAGCTGCACCATCTGCATAAGCTTTGAGTACATTAGAAGCTTCATCCTTCATTCGATTTTTTAATTCTTGAGTCTCTTTTGCTAAACCAGCAGACAAACCTTGCGCTATTCGTGTATCAATATCGGAGTGTAAGTTGAGCGTTATACCTGCAGAATCGGCGTTACGCACTTGTGCACCTACTGAAAACTCTGTAATAGATTCTAAGACACTCTCGTATAGATTAAAAACAAGTGCAGGCTCAAAAGATTTAGCAGCCAAAGAGGCAGAGTTAACGGCTACATCTGTAGTTATATTAAAATCGCTATTAAAATCAAATTCTGCTTCTGCACTACTGTTTGCAATACCATCTAGAGATGGGACACCTACAGAGGAAGAAGACATTTTTACAGGAAACTGACCATTATAAGTAGCAAACACAGGGGTGTCTTGTTCTGGCTGTGAACGTATATCTACAACTACAGCAACTTCATTTTTGTAACTACCTACAGAGAAAAGTATTTGAGCAGTAGAGGCTGCATTAATTTTGTCTTGCTCTGCAGTAATGTTTAATGCTGTACCATCTAAAGAAATCGACTCAGCATTATTTACGCCACTTATAGCAACTTTTTTAATCAAAAATGATGGCATCTCTGGATTAAAAGAAATAGTACGCCCTTTAAGCCTTTGCAATGCAGATTCTTTTTTTTCTGCCGTACTAGTATCGGCATTATCTTTTGCCTTACCTAACAAACCTAAAACTCTTTGAACTAAAGGGTAATAAGAGTCAAAAACAGAACGTGCTACCGTATCGAAAGAACCGATTAGAAAATCCTGCCCGTCGTCCAGAGATAAAGATGTAATTTTATCTATTTCTGAGTTAACAAATCGCGTATCAGCAGCAATAGCGTTGTTTATATCGTTCATTAATCCGTGCACTGTTTCAGCATCTGTTTGAGCACGCTCAAGAATATTCTTTGTTTGAGCCTGTAATTCTTTGGATTCTGAGGCAAGCGTAGTTATTGTATTAATAGCCTGTTGTACTTCATCTATACTGTTAATTGATGAGTCTGCTAGAGATTTTACCTCTTCTATAGACTCAAAAACACTCTCCCCTTGTTCAACAACATCAGGAGCACTCTTTGTCCAATAATCAGTAAGCTCAGAAATTGTTTGTGTTGAATTTTCTGCTATCTTTGGAGTATTAAGACTCTGCATATATGAATTTAGCAAATTCTCTGGATTATACTGAGCTATTACCTCTTCAATGCCGTTTTGTGCGCGAGTAGAAACAACACTACTTATACTACTGGAATTACTATTTTCTGATGTCGTACCAGACTGTGCCTCTGCCTTTGCATCTTCGATATTCGCTGTCTCTTTCTTGCTTAAGGCACCAGAGGTCTCACGTGGACCTGCTACTACAGCACCAGACAAGCTAATTTCTTCTGAAATAAAGCGTCCTAGAAGGAGCTGTGTTAAATCAAAGTCTATAACGGCCGAATCAAATGCAAAAAGATTTTGCATCGGCTTACTTTTATCTGCAACAGCAAAACCATCTACACGTATATGTGCTCCAATAATGCTCACATCGACAGAATCTATATCGCACTTTGCTTCTGCTGCAGACTCAACAGCGTTAATAAGTGCATTTTTTACAAACGTATTCTTAAAAAAAAGTGAAAATACAACCATTCCGCCAATAAGAAGGCAAACAATAACAAGCGGCACAATCTTAATTCGGCCTTTTTGCTTTTTTTTACCAGTAGCCTTTTTATCTTTTTTATTCTTACTATCTAGCTTAGTCACGAACTACCTCCACTGCCTTATATACAGTTAAAAATGGCTTTACAATTGGAAGTCTAACAAACCACTTTACAAATGCATTTTGAGCCAATGCAGGAGAAAGCTTACTCCTCCAAATAGAGACAAAGGCTTTACCCAAGATATAGGCAGGAATATACAAAAGTATTCCGCTTAGCAGAGAACCCATTACAACACTGTTGTTTAGCTTTGTATATGCCATTAGAGGGATATTTAAAAAAGAGCTCATTAGAGGTGCAATAAACGGAATGGAAAGTACTGCATACCCAAATATATCAAAGAGAGGATCTAAAAAGATAGTAAGTAGAGAACCTAAAAAAAATAAAATAAAAAAAGCACCCTTGTTTATTCGTATAAATAAAAAGAGAATAAATAGTACATACCATAAAAGATTATCTTTTGGTATAAACCCAAGAATAAGACCACAAGAAACAGCATGAGCTATCTCTCCTGGATGCTCATTGCTATTTAATGCCTTTAAGAGACGCGCTATATACACTAACATGTTTTTTCCCTTGCCGAGGCGCTACAGCCCCTATATTGTATTCAGTGCTTTTTTATACACTTCTTCATATTTTTTTGCAGTATAATCCCAGCTAAAATCTTGCATCATTGCTCGTTTTTTCATTTCTGTAATCTTTGCTGGATTGTCGTACCACAAGTTTGTTGCAAGTTGTACTGTATCAAATATAGCTTGAGGTGTCAAATCCGTAAAGGTAAAACCTGTGCAGTCTTTTGCTTCAGGAGTGTAACCACTAACTGTATCTGCAAGTCCCCCAACCTTATGCACAATTGGGAGTGCACCATAAGAAAGAGCATGCAGTTGCTGCAAACCAGCAGGTTCAAAGCGAGACGGCATGAGGAGAAAATCTGCAGCTGCTGTAATAAGGTGATCTAATTCTTTGTCGTAACCAATATGGGAGGCAAAATTCCTATATTGTTCACTCAATCCATGAATTCGCTGCTCACACCAAGGGGCACCTACACCAAGTACAACCACTTGTACCTTTAACTTATTGCAAATAGCATCGATACAACCATTTTCGAGACTAAAAAGTTCATTTATACCCTTTTCATCTGTAAGATGTCCAATAAATCCAATAAGTGGTATTTTTTCGTTAATAGTGAGCTCTAATTTTCGTTGCAAAGCTTTTTTGTTTAGCACTTTAAGTGAAATGTTTTTTGCAGAAAAATCTTGCTCTATGTAAACATCTTTTTCTGGATTCCATGCATTGGTATTCATACCAGAAAGAATTCCGGTAAAATGGGCAGATTTTTCTCTCAAAAGTGCATCTAGTCCACAGCCATGTTCGGGCAGTTTTAATGCCGCAGCATGTGAGGGAGATACAGTCGTTAGCTCGTCAGAGCACTCAATACCAGCCTTTAAGAAATTCATCTTTCCTTCAAAGTCAAAACCAATCTCGCTAAATTTTTCTAAAAATAAACCAAGACTTGGATATACATCCTTTGAAAAAATACCCTGATAGGCAATGTTATGAATTGTTAAAACACTCGGAGTTTTTGTAAAACGCTCATCATCACTGCCATGCTTTAAAAGCACATTTGCCAGTGAGCTAAGCCAGTCGTGCGTATGAATAATATCTGGAGTCCAATTAATTTTTCTGCAAACTTGAAATGCTGCATGACAAAGAAGAGAAAAACGTAAGTAGTTATCTTTGTACTCGGGCTCACCGTTTTGCCCGTATATACCAAACCGTCCATAGAACTCCTCGTAATCAATAAAATAAAATTTTAGAGCATCTATAGTCGGCATGGCGCCAGCATACACTGCAGTCCAGTATTCTTGGCCAGCAAATGGAACGCCCATGGGCTCATCCAATTTTCTGAGTGAATGCCTGTTTATACAGTAATAACGCGGTATAACAATTCGTACATCGTGTCCAAGTTTTGATAATCCAACAGCAAGTCCTGAAACAGAATCTGCCATTGCACCATCTCTAGCAAAAGGAGAAGCTTCTGCGCTAATCATTAAAATCTTCATTAAGCCTCCCTGTTGCACCTTGGGTGCAACGAGCTTATCTCCTCATTATTTCCACGTGCTTCGTGCTTCCTTAAATGAATCTGCAGAATTAGTAATAACCGACTCGGATACACAGTATGCAAGGCGGAAATAGCCAGACATACCAAATCCAGTTCCCGGCACTGCCAGTACACGTGAATCTTTTAGATGTGCACAAAAATCTACATCACTATTTGTGCCATCTGCTTTTTGTGGAACCTTACAGAAAAAGTAAAATGCTCCTTCTGGTTCAAAAAAATCTATATTGGCTTCTTTGAGCACCTTAGAAAGCATATCTCTTCTCTTTGCATATGCTGAATAATCAACAGGAGCATTCCAAGTCTCTGCAATAACACGTTGGAAAAACGCTGGTGCATTAACAAAGCCCAAGACACGAGCGCAAAATACACAGGCTGCAAAAAGCTCATCTGCTTCTTTACAAGAAGGGTTTATTGCAATGTAACCAACACGCTCCCCGGGCAAACTCAAATTTTTTGCAAAAGAACTTACAATTACAGCATTCTCATACACTGGAAAAACTGGAGCAACTGTTTTGCCTCCGTACGTAATTTCGCGGTATGGCTCATCTGCAATTAAATATGGCATACGTCCAGATTTTTCGCCATGTGCTTTTAGAACAGCTACAAGAGAATCAATTTCTTCTTTTGAGTAAATCTTTCCGGTAGGATTGTTTGGAGAGTTAATAAGCACTGCCGCTGTTTTGTCGCTCAAGGCAGCAGCAATTGCAGCTACATCCGGCGAAAAATTCTCTTTTGACGGAATTGCTACGAGCTTTGCACCATGGTTTGCAGCATACTGTGTGTACTCAGCAAAGAACGGAGCCGGAACTACTACCTCATCGCCCGGTGTTACTAAAGCCTTTAGAACAGCGTTTATTGCGCCCGCTGCCCCGCTAGCCATAATTACATTTTTAGCTTCTACAGGAACTCCTTGTTCAGAAGAAACCTTTTGAGCCATTGCAGAACGAGCAAATTCGTACCCTGCATTAGGCATATACGAGTGTAAGCCCTTTTCTTCGCTTGCTGCATACTTTTGCATAGCTGCCTTAACCTCTTTTGGAGGATCAAGATCGGGATTACCTAAACTAAAATCAAAAACCTTATCTGCGCCAAATTGCGCACGAAGCTTGT